>NZ_VCNM01000003.1 GCF_007671725.1 Halorubrum depositum
GAGGGACGCGGTGAGCGCTCGAAGAGCGCGAACCGCGAGGCTGGGGAGGTGCGAGGCGTAGTTGCGGTGCGGCTGGGAGGGACTCAAAGGGGCAGCCGCGAGGCGGTCGCAGGCGACGTAAGCACTGGAAGGAGCGAGCACCGCGAGCGACTGAAGCGCGCAGCGAGCGTGCGACCGCCTCGCGGCTGGGGCTTTGGAGGTGTCCACCGACAATCCGTAATTGACCGTTTATAAATGAGCGGTTGGATCGTTGGAGGTGTTCCCCGTCGAGCCACGGTCGACTATCCATGAACGACCACCATCGATTCACCGCTCCTCGCTCGCCTCGGCGTCCGTCTCGAAGGCGACCCACTCCGGGTGCGCCTCCGGGTCGTCCGACAGATACGTCCCCTCCGTCCCGCACTCGGTCGTGAGCCGACAGACGAAGCGCTCCGGCGGCCAGACGGCCTCGACCCTCCCGTCGGACTCCCGAACCGTCGCCTCCTGCCGGTAGGTGAACGTCGAGCCCGCGGGGTCGACGAGCGTCACCGTCACGATCACCTCGTCGCCCGCCGGGTCGATCGGGACGGTTTGGTTCGGAGCCCCGTCCAACGTCGCGCCCGCGGGCGTCAGCGACCAGTCGGCCGTGAGCGATCCGTCGGGGTCGCGCACGTCGTACTCGGCGCTACCGTCACCGCGTGCGGTCTCCAGCCGGACCACCGCGCGCCGGACGCGGTCCGGGACGCCGACGGTCGCCGTCGCGTCGATCCGCGCCCCCTCGCGGACGTCGAGCGGTTCGAGTTTGGGGGCGACGTGTCGGTTCGGGTCCGGCGTCCACTCCCCCCGATACGCGTAGCGGCGGAGGTCGCGGTCGGGGTACGCGTCGATCACCGCGAAATCCTCGGCCGGATCGCGGTCGAGCGCGTACACGACCGGACCGTCCAGTCCGGGATCGTTCCGGAGCGCCTGGAAGGGGTGGTTGAGCCACTCGCCGTACGGCGTGGGGACGAAGACGAGGTCGTCGTCGAACTCCGCCGCCTCGATCGGCGCGTAGGCCGTCTCGTACTTCTCGGCGTGCGACGCGTGCCGGTCGAGCGGCGCCTCGGCCGCGGCGGCCGCGCCGAGCGCTCCGCCGAGGACCGCGAGGACCGCGACCGCGACGACGACCGCCCGCGCGGTTCCCGGCGTGACCCGGGACGCGAGCCGCGCGCGGAGCCGGGAGAGTCTTCGCCCGCCGGCGACGACGGCGACGCCGGCGAATATCGACAGCGGAACGAGGAGGTCGAAGTGGTAGAACGGTCCGAAGCCGGCGACCAGCCCGTCCGTCGGGTCCGAGAGCGTCGCGAGGAGGTTGTTCGTCCCCCAGAAGAAGAGGTTCCCGACGGCGACGGAGCCGGCGACGCCGACGAGGAGGAGCCCGGCGGTTCGCTCGAATCGCCGAGTAGGGGCGCCGCCGCGTCCGACGTTCCCGTCACCGAATCCGAGCGCGCGCCGCCCCGACAACCAGCGGCGCGCGGCCAGCCCGCCGCCAGTGAGTGCGAGCAGCGTGCCGAGCGGCCCGGCGACGACCCAGCGTGTTGCGAGGTACCACAGCGCATATCCGTTCGAGCGGAGAGCAAGTTCGGGCGTGTACGCCTCGCTGTGCCCGAGGATCCGGCGCTCGCCGAATCCGGGACCGTCCATCGGCGCGAACGCCTCGTACGGGAAGGTCAGGGGGGAGCCGGTCATCCGGAGGTTGTACGCGAGGGTGACGCCGACGAACAGGATCCCGAGAAGCGCCGTGAGCCCGTGGCGACGGATCGGGCCGGGAAAGGGCCAAATGCCGGCCTCGCGAGCCGCGCCGAACTCGCGGACCGCGCCGGCGACTCGCCAGAGCGCGTGCAGGATGAACGGCGCCGCGAACAGGACAGCCGTGTACGGCCGGGCGAAGAAGGCGAGCCCGATCGCGACGCCCGCGAGCCCGGCGAGCGGGAGCGACCGGTCGCGGACGCCTCGGAGGTACGCGACCGCGAACAGCAGGTTCAACAGCGTCGTCGGCGCGTACGGGAGGAACACCGAAGAGGTGACGAGCGCCAGCGGCGACGCGACGAAGCAGACGGCGGCCGCGAGGCCGACCCGCCGGTCGAATATCGTCGACCCGAGCAGGTACACGAGCGCCGCGTTGCCGGCGGCGACCGCCGCGAGCGTCACCCGCGGCTCGCCGAACAGCGCCATCGACGCGGCGTACATCGCGGCGGGGACGGGGTTGTACTTCGGGTAGAGCCGTCCCCCGTCCTCGATAAAGAACCACGGGTGGACGGCGTCGGCCAGCGCGCCGGCGTGGATCTCGAGCTGCCCGGAGAGCAGCAGCGCGGCCTGCGTGAGGTACACCGCCTCGTCGTGGTTGACGGAGTGGTAGCGGAACAGCGTCGCGGCGACGAGGAAGGTGAGCGCTCCCGTCGCGAGGGCGACGAGGGCGGCCGAAAGCGTCAGCCGGTCGGTCTCGGCGAGCCGAACGCGCGCGCCGCTCGCGAGTCGGCGGGCGGACCGACGGAGACGGCGGAGGGCCGGAGGAGAAGCCACGGGCGGCGGCGCGGGCCTACACCTCGACGCCGGCCTCGCGCATGAGGTCGATCGTCGGTTCGAGGTCGGACAGCTGCGTCAGATCGATGTCGGGGACGTCGAGCTCGTCGATCGTGGGCAGGTCCCCGATCGGCTCCACCTCGGGGATGAGGGGGTACTCGAACGTCGTCCGGGCGAAGTAGTCCTGCGCCTCGGCCGACAGCAGGTGACGGACGAAGTTCCCGGCGAGGGTCCCGTCGGCGGCGGTGTCGATGACCGCGGCGCCGGCGACGTTGAACACCGCGCCGGCGTCGCCGCTCGTGAACGCGGTGCCGATCGACGCGTTCGGGTTGCCGTCGAGGACGCGCTGGGTGTAGTAGTGGTTCGTGAACGCCGCGTCGATCTCGCCGTCGGCGATCGCCTGACAGGCCGCGAACTCGTCGGGGTAGCTGCTGATCCCGGACTCGACGATCGACTCCAGCCAGTCGCGCGTCGCCTCCGGGCCCTCGATGAGTCGCATCGCCGTGACGAACGCTTGGCAGGACCCGTACGAGGGAGCCCAGCCGAGGCTTCCGTCGAACTCCTCGGGGTACGCCATCACGTCGTCCGGCAGGTCGTCGTCGGAGAACTCCTCGGTGTTGTACGGAACGGTGCGGGCGCGACCGGACGTGCCGATCCACTGCTCGGTGCGGAACTCCGACCGGACCATCTCGGTGACCTCCGAGGGGAGCGCCTGCGTGCGTCCCTCGTCGGCCAGCGCGCCGAGCGATCCGGCGTTCACCGAGTAGAACACGTCGGCCGGCGACCCCTCCCCCTCGTTGGCGATCTGGTTGACGAGGTCGGTGGAGCCGCCGTACCGGACGGTCAGGTCGAAGTCGTCGTACTGGTCGTCGATGTACTCGACGAGCTCGCCGACGAGGAACTCGCCGCGACCGGAGTACACCGTGAGCTCGCCCTCCAGGTCGGGCATCTCGGCGATGGGGGTACCGCCGGGGGCACCGCGACCCGCGCGGCCGGAGCCGATCTGTCCGATCGACCCCTCTGCGCCGCCGTCGTCGCCGTCGTCGCTCTCGTCGTCGCCGCCCATACAGCCGGCGAGCCCGGCCACGCCGAGCGCGCCCGTGGCCGCGAGGAACCGCCGGCGATCCACGTCGTCCGGGAAGTGGTGAGTCATGTGTTTTAGGCTTGCCTAAATACTTTTAATCGTGTCGGTTCAGTCGTCCGCGGGCGCCGGCGTACGCTGAATCGCGTCGAGGCAGTCGAGCCAGTCGCGCATGTACTCGCCGCAGTGGTTGAGAAACGCGCCGTTGTTCCACTCGGAGAAGTCCCCCTCCGCGAGCGCGTCGGCCATCTCCGCGAACGCCGCCGCGAACGAGTCGGCGTCGGCCCCCTCCTCGTCGATGACTTCCCAGACGTGTTCGTTCAGCTCCAGTCCGGCCACCTCGTTCGCGAGGTCGTCGAACGTCGAGCGCGCGGCCTTGTTGTGCTCGCACAGCGGACGGCCGTTGTAAATCCGCTTTCCGAGCACGTCGCAGGCGCGCTTGAGGAAGACGCCCGACCAGATGTCGTCGAAGCGACCCACGTCCCACTCGTTGTCGTCCATCGGCATCTGGTAGAAGGCGGGGATCACCTCGCGGCGGAACGCGAGGTTCATCGAGCAGACGGTGAGGTAGTTGCCGCGCGCGGCGACGAAGTCGCCGCCGAAGTCGTCGGCGGTCGTCCGGGTCTGCGCCTGTCCCTCCAGGTCGCCGTCCATCAGGATCCGGACCGCGTCGAGGTCGGGGACGTTCGTCCACAACCCCTGCGAGGCGACGACCTCGCCGGACTCGACCTCGGCGGTCCCCGTCTCGACCGTCTCGTCCATCGCCGAGTACGGGTAGCCGCGGGGGTAGAGCCCGTGCTCGTCGGCGTTCTGATAGAGCACGTTCACCCACTGCTCGTCGGAGCTCACCGACTCGACTGCCCCCTCGAACGCGAGGTTCTCCATGTGGCGGCCGAAGTAGTCCTCGTCGTCGTGCGGGAGCGTGTCGTCGTCGATGAACAGGCCGTACTCGAAGGCGTTGTCGGCCCACATGTACAACAGCCCGAAGCTCGTCTCGGCGTGGCTCGCGGCCGGGACGACGTGGCCGTACTCCGCGACGTCGTTGGCCTCGTACCACTCCTCGCGGCGGGAGCCGTCGAACACCTCGCCGGAGACGTCGAGGTCGTCGAGCATGGCGCGCATCTCCTCGACGTCGCAGAAGTCCTCGGTGACGAGCACGAAGTGGAGCCGGGAGACGTCGAACCCGTGCTCGCGGGCGTTCGCGACGTACGCGCGGAGGCACTCGTACTCCCGGATCGTGGGGACGATCACGCAGATGTCCCCGCTCGCGGCTGCTTCGCGGCGTCCTTCCATACTCCGATGTTTTTAGGCCAACCTAAAAATCTGACGGTCCGGGATGCGACGACCCGCTCTCATCGGTCGCGTTCGACGCCGCGTCGCCGGTGCTCTCCACGTCGGGGCCGGCGGCGCCTTCCGTCCCGGACTCCCCGACGACGCTCCCCCCGTCGGCCTGCACCGAGGGCGTCGGCTCCCCGTCTCCCGCCGGGCCGGCCGCGGGCGAGAGGCCGAGCGCGAGCGCGGCGAGGCCGCCGCCCGCGAGCGTGACGGCGTTCTTCAGCGCGTGGTCGAGGATCGCCGCCGCGAGCGCGGTCTCGACCGGCAGCCCGGTCGCGCTCACGACGAGACCGGTGAACGCCGCCTCGTACAGCCCGATCCCGCCCTGCGAGAGCGGGAGCACCTTCGCGAGGTTGCCGACGCTGACCGCGAGCGTCCCGACGACGAGCAGCGTCGTCGCCGGGACCGGCCCACCGACGCCCCCCAGAAGCGCGGCGAGCACGAGCACCGCCGTGAGAACGTCCAGCGCCCAGACGGCGATACTCCAGAGGAACACCGCGCCGAGGCGCCGGGGGTCGGCGGCGACGACGCGGACGGACGCGCCGAACCGGACGGCGGCGTCGACGAGCCCCGCGAGTCGCGATCCGGATACGCGGGCGCGGAGCGCGGACCCGAACCGCCGGTCGCTCCGGGCGACCGCGACGGTCGCGACCGAGAGCACCGCGGCGACGGCGGCGATGCCGGCGGCGGCCGCGAGCGCGGTCGACGGCGCGACGGCGCCGACGGACTCGCCCGAGCCGGGCGACCGACCGGTCAGGAACAGGAGCGCGAGCGCGACGCCCCCGAGGGCGCCGATCGCCACGAGGTCGAACGCCCGCTCGACGGCCAGCGAGGCGACGCCGGTCGGGTACGGCACGTCCCGGCGCTCCTTGAGCAGGTACGCGCGGACGCCGTCGCCGGCGCGGGCGGGGACGACGAGGTTCGCGGTCTGGCTGGCGAACACGGTCGCGGTGAGGAAATCGGTCCGGCAGCGCCGGCCCATCGCCGCGAGCACGTCGCCGTACCGTCGCCCCCTGAGCGGCCACGAGAGCAGGTAGGCGCCGAACGCGACGGCGAGGAGCGTCGGATCGGCCGCCGTCACGGCCGCGACGACCGCGCCCGCGTCGAGACTCCGGGCGAGGATCGCCGCGCCGACTCCGAGGACGAGGAGCGTCCCGAAGGCGGTGAGTCGCCCGCGCGAGAGCCCGGCGCGGAGGCGCGCCCGGAGGCCGGCCCCCGTCATGGACGCGACTCCCCGTACCGGGGAGATCGAAACCGGCCGGCGAGCGCGCCGGTCTGCAGGCGTTCGAGGCGCCGTTCGACGGTCATGCGTTTATTTAGGTCGCCCTAAAACACATAACGCTGACGGTTCGGCGACCGCGTTCGACCGTCTCCACGTGGCGGACCGAACCGCGTTCCGAGGAGTTGACGACCGCCGAAAGGTGCTTTTGTGCGTCTATCGAAATATTACACATGACAGACACCGTCCGAATGTGGCTCGTCGAGCGGACGTACTCCGACGACGAGCAGAACATGGTGATCCTCACCTACGCCACGCCCGACGGCGAGCGGTACTTCCGAAAGGAGCGCGCGCTCACCTCCTTCTCCGACGTCCGGGACACCACCGCCGCGGTCGACGCCGACCCGGCGAACGTCGGGACCGTCGACGACCCGGCCGAGCGAGAGCGATACGCGGCCGAGGCCGACCGGATGGCGGCGGCCCACGACCCCGACGACGTGATCTGACCGGTGACTCGACCGGCGCGATCCGACCGGCGCGACCGTGCTTAAGTCGGTCCACCGCGAACGTGTCCCCGATGCGCGCCACCCTCGAAACGCTCGCGATCGCGACGCTCGTCGGGGCCGTGCAGGCGGCGCTACGCGTCGTCGGGCTTGCAGGGCTCTTCGCGCTCGCGACGCCGCTGTCCGTCGCGCCTTGGACGGTCGTCACCAGCGTGTACGCGCACGGGTCGATCGGTCACCTGCTGGCGAACGCGCTCGCGCTCCTCCTCGTCGGCCCGCTCGTCGAGCGCCGGACGACGCGAGCGCGGTTCCACGCGTTCGTGGTGACGACCGGGGGACTGGCCGGGATCGCGCAGGTGACGGTCGGCGGGCTGGTCGGTCCGCCGACGGCGGTGCTGGGACTGAGCGGCGCCGTGTTCGCGCTCGGCGGCTACCTGCTCGCGGGCAACGTCGTGACCGCGACGCTGTTCGACCGGCTGCGGCTCCCGCCGCGCGCGCAGTTCGCGCTGTTCGGGCTCGCCGCCGTCGCGCTCACCGCGACGACCGCGGCGCCCGGCGTCGCGCTGATCGCCCACGCCGTCGGCGCGTTCTGCGGCCTCCTCGCTGGACGGGTCGGGCTGCTCGACGTTCGGTAATGCGAGCGGAGAGAAGACCGCAACGCCGCCGCTGGCGACGGTGGAAAATGCGGAGAGAGCGAAATACGCCCTAGCGCTTAGTCTTCGAGAACGATCTCGATGCTGACGTCGTTCGGCACTTGGACGCGCATGAGCTGGCGGAGCGCGCGCTCGTCGGCGTCGATGTCGATCAGACGCTTGTGAACGCGCATCTCCCAGTGCTCCCACGTCGCCGTCCCCTCACCGTCCGGGGACTTTCGCGACGGGATCTCGAGCGTCTTCGTCGGCAGCGGGATCGGGCCCGACAGGGCGACCCCCGTCGAGTCCGCGATCTCGCGGACGTCGTCGCAGATGTCGTCGAGGTCCTCGGGGCTCGTGCCGGCGAGGCGGACGCGTGCCTGCTGCATCGATTATCGCTCGTTGACTTCGAGCACCTTGCCGGCCGCGATGGTCTGACCCATGTCGCGGATGGCGAAGCTGCCGAGTTCCGGGATCTCACCGGACGGCTCGATGCTGAGCGGCTTTTGCGGGCGCACGGTGACGACCGCGGCGTCGCCGGACTTGATGAAGTCCGGGTTCTCCTCGGCGACCTCGCCGGACGACGGGTCGATCTTCTGGTCGATCGACTCGATCGTACAGGCGACCTGCGCCGTGTGGGCGTGGAAGACGGGCGTGTACCCGGCCGTGATGACCGACGGGTGCTGCATGACGACGACCTGGGCCTTGAACGTCTCGGCGACGCTCGGCGGGTCGTCGGCGGGGCCACAGACGTCGCCGCGACGGATGTCGTCCTTGCCGATGCCGCGGACGTTGAACCCGACGTTGTCACCGGGCTCGGCCTTGGGCACCTCCTCGTGGTGCATCTCGACCGTCTTCACCTCGCCGCCCACGTCGGACGGCTGGAAGGAGACGTTGTCGCCGGTGTTGAGGATCCCGGTCTCGACGCGTCCCACGGGGACGGTCCCGATACCGGAGATGGTGTAGACGTCCTGGATGGGGAGTCGGAGCGGCGCGTCCGTCGGCGGCTCGGACTCCGGCAGGTCGTTGAGCGACTCCAGCAGAGTGGGGCCGTCGTACCACGGCGTGTTGTCGGACGCCTCGGCGACGTTGTCGCCCTCGAACGCGGAGATCGGCACGAAGGTCGTGTCGTCGGTCGCGAAGCGGACCTGGTTGAGCAGGTTCTTGACCTCCTCGATGACCTCGTTGTAGGTGGACTCCTGGTAGTCGACCAGGTCCATCTTGTTGACGCCGATGATGAGCTCGTTGATGCCCAGCGTGCGGGCCAGGAACACGTGCTCTCGGGTCTGAGGCGCGACGCCGTCGTCGGCCGCGACGACGAGCACCGCGTTGTCGGCCTGCGAGGCGCCCGTGATCATGTTCTTCACGAAGTCACGGTGGCCCGGGCAGTCGACGATGGTGAAGTAGTAGTTGTCCGTGTCGAACTCCTGGTGGGCGATGTCGATCGTGACGCCGCGCTCGCGCTCCTCGGCGAGGTTGTCCATCACGTAGGCGAACTCGAAGCCGCCCTTGCCCTTCTCTTCGGCTTCCTCGCGGTGCTGCTCGATTACGTGCTCGGGGACGCTCCCCGTCTCGAAGAGGAGGCGACCCACGAGCGTGCTCTTGCCGTGGTCGACGTGGCCGATGATGGCCAGGTTCTGGTGCGGTTTGTCACTCATGGGGTAATCACGCGCTAAGGCGCTCTGTGAGTAAGTTTCGGTTGATTCCACTAAAACGGTTTCGATACGGACCACAGAGTATCGCGCCGCCGTCGGGCGATTCTCGACAACGCGGGGCACGGCAGCGCGACACACAGACCCCCGCGGCGACCCGAGAGATCCGCCGCACCGAGAGCGTTCGCCCTGCCGGCTACTCCAGCCGCCCGACGTCGCCGAGCACCGCGCTCGCGGTCTCCGGGCCGCCGGCGCCGCGTCCCGAGATGTTGAGCCGGCCGGCGTGCGAGGTCTCGATCTGGACGATGTTCTGCGTCCCGGAGACCGCGAGCGTCCCGTTCTCGGGGACGAGCCGCGGGGCGACCCGGACCGTCTCACCGGTCGCCTCGCCGATGAGCCGGACCGTCCGGCCGTCCTCGGCGGCGAGCCGGAGCGCCGAGCCGGGCACGTCGCGGATCCCCGCCACGTCGGCGTCGTCGAGCGTGAACTCGCGGGCGTCGGCCGGGTCGTCGGCCGCGCCGAACGAGAGCACGTTCGCGAGGATGACGCACTTCAGCGCCGCGTCGGTCCCCTCGACGTCGAAGGAGGGGTCGGCCTCGGCGACGCCGAGGTCCTGCGCCTCCGCGAGCACGTGCTCGTAGTCGAGCCCCTCGGCGGCCATCCGCGTGAGGATGAAGTTCGCCGTGCCGTTGAGCACGCCGCGCACCGCCGTGACGTGCCCCGGTTCGATGTCCTCGACGGTCGAGACCGCGGGGATGGCGCCGCCGACGGTGGCCTCGAACCGGATCTCCCCCGCGCTGTCGGCGACGGCCCGCCGGAGGTCGCCGAACCGCTCCGCGACCGGGCCCTTGTTCGCGAGCACGGCGTGGCGGTCGCGCTCCAGCGCGCGAGTCACGTGCGAGAAGCCGGGATCCGCGTCGTCCAGCGTCGTCGGCGTCGCCTCGACGAGGACGTCGTAGTCGGCCGCCAGCGCGTCCTCGGGGTCGTCGTCGCCGACGATCCCCCGCTCGGCCTTCCGGGCCACCACCGCGTCGGGGTCGACGCCCGCGTTCCGACCTCCCGTCCCGTCAGCGACGGCCGCCGTCGAGGAGTCCGCGACCGCGACGACCTCGTGACCGTACTCGCCCGCGAGCTCGACGACGGAGCGGCCGACGGCGCCCGCGCCGATGACGGCGAGCCTCACGCCTCCACCCCCGTGAGCGGCTCGACCAGCCGCAGCTCCTTCTCCTCGGCCAGCTCCCGGACCGCCGCGAGCGCGGCCTCGGTCTCGCCGGCGCGGGCCTCCAGGCGGAGCCGGGCGCTCGACACGTCCTCGGTGCCCTGCGGCGCCGCCAGCGACACGTCGGCGACCGACGCCGACGCGCAGGCCTCGATCCGCGAGAGCGTGTCGGAGAGGTCGGTGTCGATGAGGTGGCCGAATAAGAGCAGCGTCACCTCCTCGGCGTACCGCTCCGTCCCGGCCTGCATCACGTTCACGCCCTCGGACCGGAGCGCCTCGACGATCCCCTCGAAGCGCTCCTGGGTCGCCTCGAAGTCGACCTCGACCGGGATCCGGCCGCGGGGCGTCTTGTTCCCCCGCTCGTGGTAGATAGAGAGGAGGTTCCCGCCGTTGTCGGCGATCGGCCGGAGCGCGGCGAGCAGCTGCCCCGGCTCGTCGACGAGCTCGAGCCGCACCGTGTGCGTCGACGGCGTCGCCGAGGCGTGCCCGCCGTCGGGGCTGGCGTCCTCGTCGTCGGACCGCCCGTCGACCCCCTCGTGGGCGTCGCTCACGCCGCCACCTCCGCGGGGGCCGCCGTCGACGCCGTCGGCGCTGTCGGCGCGATCCGGCACGGTCCTGTCGGCGACGCGGAGCGGTCGCTTGCTGGCTCCGTCGCGATGCGCCGAGCGGGAGTCGTGCCCGTCTGCATACCCGAAAGGAGTCGGGGGATCCGGTATAAGCCTTCGGCGATGGCAGGCGTTGCCTCGCTTCCGCCCGTGTGAACTCACGGCACGGACGGCGGCGAGGACGGAGCGAGCGCGAGAACCGCGAAAACGGAGAGAGAACGCGAAACAGCAGAAGACCGCGACCGCGGACCGCGCCGTCGACTTAGAAGTAGTCGATCGACTGCGGCAGTTCGAGCTTCATCCCCTTGCGCTCGCGGATCTCCATGATCTTCTCGCGCTGGAGGTTGTCGACGAGGACGCGGAAGCCCGCATTCTCCGTGTTCCACGAGGCGCGGCCCTCGGTGGCCGAGCGGATGTCGGAGGAGAAGCCGATCATCTCCTCGACGGGCGCGATGCCCTCGACGACCATGAGGTCGCCCTCCTGGTACATGTCGTCGACGCGGCCGCGGCGGCCTTGGATCTCGCCGGACGCCGCGCCCATGTGCTCCGAGGGCACGTCGATCCGGACGTCCTGGATCGGCTCGAGCAGGCGGACCTCGCCGTCGATCAGCGCGCGGTGGACCGCGTCGCGGACGGCGGGGATGACCTGCGCGGGCCCGCGGTGGATGGTGTCCTCGTGGAGCTTCGCGTCGTGCAGGCGGAACAGCGACCCCTGGACCGGCTCGGCGGCGAGCGGCCCGTCGTCGAGCGCCTCCTGGAGCCCCTCTAAGACGAGCTCCATCGTCTCGTTGAGGTGCTGAATCCCCTTCGTGTCGTCGATGAGGATGTTGGTCCGGTGGATGTCCTCGACGTTCTGCGAGGTGTCCTTGTCCATGCCGGCCTCCTGGAGCGCCTCGCGGCGCTCCAGTTCGGGCATGTCCATCGAGACCTCGCCGAGCTGGATGGCGTCGACGATGTCCTGGGACATCGGCTGGACGGTGATGTAGAACTTGTTGTGGCGGTTCGGCGAGACGCCCTCGACCTCGCGGGACGCCTCCTGGGGCTGTTCGCGGAAGACGACGATCGGCTCGCCGGTGATGACCGGGATCCCCTGGTTGTCGCGGATCCGCTGGGTGATCACTTCGAGGTGGAGCTCGCCCTGCCCGCTGATGAGGTGTTCGCCCGTGTCCTCGTTGATCTCGATCTGGATCGTCGGGTCCTCCTTCGCGACCTGCTGGAGCGTCTCGATGAGCTTCGGCAGGTCGTCCATGTTCTGCGCCTCGACGGACTTCGTGATGACCGGCTCGGAGATGTGCTCGATCGACTCGAACGGCGTCATCTCCACGGAGGAGACGGTGGAGCCGGCGATGGCGTCACGGAGGCCGGTGACCGAGGCGATGTTACCGGCCGGGACGTGCTCCACCTCCTCGCGCTCCGACCCCATGAAGAGGCCGACGCTCTGGATGCGGTTCTTGCCCGCCGTGCCGGAGACGTACAGCTCCTGGCCCTTCTCCAGCGTGCCGGAGAAGACGCGGCCCGTCGCGATCTCGCCCGCGTGCGGGTCCATCGAGATGTCGGTGACCATGAAGACGACCTCGCCGTCCTCGTCGACCAGTCGCATCGTGTCGGCCAGGTCGGACTCGGGGTCGCCGCGCCAGATGCGCGGGACGCGGCGGGGCTGGGCGTCGACCGGGTTCGGGAAGTGCTCGCAGACCATGTCGAGCACGACGTCCGACAGCGGCGTCCGCTCGTGGAGCTCGTCGCGCTTGTCGTTCTGTTCGAGGTCCATGATGTCGCCGAAGTCCATGCCGGTCCGCTGCATCGACGGCATGGAGACGCCCCACTTGTACAGCGCGGAGCCGAACCCGACCGTGCCGTCCTCGACGGAGACGGTCCAGTCCTCGGGGATGTCGTCCATGTTCTCGGCCATCCCGCGGATGAGCTCGTTGACGTCGGCGATGACGGACATCAGCCGCTCCTGCATCTCCTGGGGCCCCTCCTGAAGCTCGGAGATGAGGCGGTCGACCTTGTTGATGAACAGCGCCGGCTTCACGCCCTCGCGGAGCGCCTGCCGGAGCACCGTCTCGGTCTGAGGCATCGCGCCCTCGACGGCGTCGACGACCACTAAGGCGCCGTCGACCGCGCGCATCGCGCGGGTGACGTCGCCCCCGAAGTCGACGTGGCCCGGGGTGTCGATGAGGTTGACGAGGTGGTTGGTGTCCTCGTACTCGTGGGTCATCGAGACGTTCGCCGCGTCGATGGTGATACCGCGCTCCTGTTCGTCCTCCTTCGTGTCCATCGCGAGCTGCTCGCCCGCGGTGTCCTGGGAGATCATGCCGGCGCCGGCCAGCAGGTTGTCGGAGAGCGTCGTCTTCCCGTGGTCGACGTGGGCGGCGATGGCGATGTTCCGGATGTTCTCCGGAGTGTCCATCAGCCGCTCGCACTCTTGAACGATCTTCTTGCGTCGGCCCATTATACCGCTTGTTACCGATAGCAGGGTCAAAAGGGTAGTGTTTCTCCGCGGCCGTTTCGCCGAGGATCACCCCCGATCGCTGGCGATTTCGTGTCGATCGGTCGCACGGTTCGGGGGCGAACCGGGGCCGATGTCGGCCCCGCCGTCCGCTGTGCGGCAGCGACCGCGTCCACGCGGATTTAAGTGCTCCGTGGGGGACCGAGGCGTATGAACGAGACGCTCTCACGGCTCGCCGACACCGGCGTCGTCGCGGTGCTGCGCGGCGTCGAGGCCGACCAGCTCATCGAGATCACGGAGGCGCTCCGCGAGGGCGGAGTCACCGCCGTCGAGATCACCGCGGACACGCCCGACGTCGCCGGAAAGCTCGGCGAGGTGACGGGGTCGTTCGGCGACGAAGTGGTCGTCGGCACCGGCACCGTCCTCGACAGCGAGACCGCCCGGACGACGCTGATGGCCGGCGCGGAGTTCGTCGTCTCGCCGAGCCTCCACGAGGACGTGATCGAGACGTGCAACCGCTACGGCGCCGTCACCGCGCCCGGCGTGATGACCCCGACGGAGGCGATCCGCGGCTACGAGGCCGGCGCCGACTTCGTGAAGGTGTTCCCCGCGAAGACCGTCGGCCCGGCCCACCTCGGCGCGATGAAGGGCCCGCTCGGCCAGATCCCGATGATGCCGACCGGCGGCGTCAGCCCGGACAACGCCGGCGACTACGTCGAGGCCGGCGCGTTCGCGGTCGGCGCCGGCGGCGCCCTCGTCGACTACGACGCCGCCGACCGCGGCGACTACGAGACGATCACCGAGACCGCCCGCGAGTTCACGCGGGTCGTCGAGGAGGCGCGGACCGACGGCTGAGGAAACGACCGGTGCCGTGACGGTCCCGCTATAATCCCATGCCATACCATGCCACAGGTACAAGCGTGCGAGTGCGCAAGCCCGAGGTGACTTCCAGCCCGCTCTGCGAGAGGTACACCCGTCTGGAAGTCATCCCGAGACCCCTGTCGGAACTAATCCCCCGGTCCGCCGCCGGGAATCCCCCTTCCCGGCGGGACCGGTCGGCCGTCGCGTCCCGCGCCGTGACGACACGCGTGCCGCGGCCGCGACGCCTCACATGAAGTCGGCGATGCCGGACTGCTTGTTCGTATCGTCCTCGAAGATCGATTCGAGCGACTCCTCTAACACCTTCAGCCGCTGTTTCGTGTAGGGCCGACAGCCGAACCGGTCGGCGACCTCGATCGCCGTGTCGACGTACTTGTTCACCGACCCCTGGTGGACGGTGAGGTTCACCCGCCCGCCGCACTCGCGGCAGTCCCCCGAGAGGGGCATCCGGCGGTACTTCTCGCCGCAGTCGAGACACCGCGTCTCCTGCCGCGAGAACGCCCGGAGGTTCCCGATGATGTCCGGCAGGAAGTGGTACTCGATGACCCGCTCGGCCACGTCGGTCTCGTCGACCGCGCGGATCTTCCGGGCCAGCTCCAGCTGTGCGTCCATCTTCTCCATCATGTCCCCGAGCGTCTTGTACGCCGACAGGTCCGGCCCCATCGCGATGTCCGTCGTGTCGTGGGTGTGGTCGAACCCGTGGTACTCCTCGTCGGTCCCGAGCGTGTCCTCGCCGAGTTGGATGCGATCCTCCAGCTCCTCCGGGTCCGTCAGATCCAGCGTCGCCTCGTAGAACTCGCGCGGGTACTCGCGCACGATGTCCATGTTGTGCGCCTCGTCGTCGATCTCCGAGGGATCGATCCGCGAGGACATGACCAAGGGCGCGTCCATGCGCCCGCCCCGCTGGTCGGGGAGAAATTCTTTCGAGAAGTTGAGAAGTCCGTCCATGAGAAGCATCACGCAGTCTTCGTCACCATCGCAATTTCGACGCTTGGCGGCGTGAAAGTACGGATGAGCGTATCCCACCGCGGCCGACGTAAATCCTACCACTCTCCCGACAGTCGCGGCGCTCGTGTGGGGCGCCATCCCGAAGACGAGCTCGCCGACGAGGTCGTCGCGCTCGTTCACCTCGTAGAAGCGGGGGAGGCCGTAGAACTGCTCGAGGAGGTCGTCGACGAAGTCGGCGGTCCGCAGCATGTGCTCGGCGGCGCCGTCCGAGAGGACGATGTCCTGCACCCGGAGCTCCACGAGCTGGTCGTCGTGGCGCAGCGGCTCGCCGTCGATGTCGGTCTCGTAGCCGATCTCGCGGAGGTGGTCGGCGGTGACGTCGAGCTCCTCGGGCCGGACCGACGTGACCGGGAGGTCCGTCATGTCGTACCTGACAGTGCCGTCCTTGAACGACGTGACGCCGTTCTTCGCGCGTAAGATCCCCTTCTCCATCGGCTCGGGCGTCTTGTTCCGCGAGGTGAGCCCCTGGACCCCCTTCAGGATCTCGAAGGACGCCTCGCGCTCGCCGACGTTCGCCAGCGCGGAGCGGTACGCGTCGTTGAGGTCGACCTCCTGGTACGTCGCCGCCCGCACCTCCCACTCGCAGCGCGGGCACTCGACGCGGCCGGCCTCGTCGGGCTCGCAGACGGTGCCGCAGTCGTTACACTCGTAGTGGGGCTCGGTGTGGACCTCGCAGTCGGGGCACCGCGCCTTGTAGGTGTGCTCGCCGCAGTCGGGACAGAGCCGGTCCGAGACCTGGAGCTCCAGCCGACCGCGGTGGCCCGAGTCGTCCATCACGCTCGCGGCCTCGGCGACGTCGCGCTGGGGGCCGCCGGCCTCGTTGATCGGGAACAGCGTGTGGACCGCCGGGGAGAGGTCGCGGCTCTCCGACTTCTCGGGCCGGCCCATTCGGTTGCCGATCCGGGTCGGCGCCCGCTCTCTGATCGCGAACGGCGCGACCTCGTTGACGGCCTTCACGGCGTTCTCGCCGCCGTCCCACTCGCGGGCCGCCGCCGAGAGGTCGCCCTCGTCCCACGTCTTCCGGAGGCCGTCGTCGACCCCGAGCGACCGCGCGAGCGGGCGCCACGTGGGGATCCGGAGCGCGTCGGGCGTGGCGACGTGCTCGACCAGCAGCGCCTCCAAGGCCGTTTGCGTCGTCTCGGTGCGCTCGATCGCGAGGACGCCCTCGACCACGTCGCCGGCGGCGACCGCCTCGGCGAGCGCCGCGAACGCCCCGACCGACACGTCGTGCCAGAGGTAGGTGTACTCCGGGTGGAGCGGGCAGTCGTACTCGCGCGCCCACGCGAGCGCCTCGTCGACGTCGGGGTGTTCGAGGTCGACGTGGGGGTCGTCCGCCATGGCCTGCACGTCGGCGCCGGCGTCGGCGAACTCCTTCACCCACCACTCGTACACGTAGGAGGCGGGCGCGAGCGGGTGGTTGTTCTCGACGAACTCGCCGTAGTTGACGAGGTACTCGCCTAAGTCGAGCACCTTCTCCACGCCGTTGCGGACTTCTTTCGCCTCCTCGGGGTCGTCGATGCGCCGGACCTCACCGTTGGCGAGCCGGACCGTCGGCCCCTCGATGGAGTCGACGGGGACGACCCCGTGGGCCTTCCCCGGGCGCTCCGTCTTGATCTGCGTGCCGGCCGCGAGGAAGTCGTCGACGAGGTGCATCGTCGCCGGGTGGACGCCGCCGGTCGCGAACCCGTGGTTGCGCGCGCGACCGTACCGGAGCCGGAACCCGCCCGCCTCGCTCGGGTGGGTGAACACGGGGCGGCCCGCGATCAGGTCCCGGAGGAACTTCTGGGAGGGTTTCGCCCGTGGCGGGCCGTCCGGCTCGTCCGTTCCGTCCTCGTCGCCGTCGTCCCCGGTGTCGCCCGCGTCGCTCTCGGCGTCGTCTCCCGAGTCACCGTCTCCGGAGCCGTCGTCCGACCCCGCCGCGTCGCTCTCGCCGGAGCCGTCCTTCCCGATCGTCCCGTCGATCAGGTCCTGGAGCCACGGCCAGTCGACCTCGTCGAGGTCGCGGGTGTACCGCTGGATCTTCGGGGCCTTCAGCGCGATCCCCTCGGCGGCGACGAGGCACATCCCGCCGCGCGCGGAGTTGGTGTCGACGCGTTCGAGGTCGCGGAAGCCGGAGACCTCCTCGTCGCTCGTCGCCTCCCCGTCGAGCATGATGGGGATGTGCTCCGCGATGAACTTCGACTCCTTGTCCTTCGGCGTGTACTGGAGCCCGGTCTCCTTGTCGTAGAGGGCGATCTCCTCGGCGTAGCGCTCGACCTCCACGTCGCGCGGCTTGTACTCGTCAATGCCCAGCAGCGACCGGGCGTAGTCGGCGACGAGGACGGAAAGCGCCTGCGCGGTCCCGCCGGCCGACCGGATCGGCCCGGCGTAGTAGACGTTGACGAACTCGGTGCCGTCGTCGTTCTCCAACAGCTCGACGCGGTCGATCCCCTCGATCGGCGCGGCGACGACCCCCTCCGTGAGCAGGGCGACCGCGGTCCGGACCGCGCCCTCGACCTTCCCGGCGCGGGAGTCGTAGTCGCCGACGGTCCCCTCGACGAAGTCGGTGACGAGCTCCAAGGCCGCCTCCTCGCGGGACATCTCCCCCTCCAGTTCGCGGACGCGCTCCGCGACGCCGTCGATGCCGAGGATGTTCTCGACCCGGTCGGCCATGTCGCGGGCGACGGGGATCTCGACCTCCGGCTCCGGGTCGTACCCCTGTCCCTTCGCCGTCTCCGCGAGCGCCAGCGCCTCGTCGAGCCGGTCTTCGATCCGGGCGAAGTAGCGCTCGTCGTCCGGCCTCATCGCCGCCGGACCCGCCTCACAGCCATAGGTCGAGGTCGGTCGTCGGGTCGTGCGACCGCTCCAGCGGCTCGTCGAACGCGCGCATGTGACACTCGCCCGCCCAGACGGTCCCCGAGTCGAGGTGGCCGGCGAGCGCCTGTCCGCTCGGCCGCGACAGCACGGCGTGGGTGTGCGCGAACACGTCGCCGTCGAGCAGCGAGACGTTCCCGACGCAGGCGGCGACCTCCAGCGGCTCGTCGAACGTCACCGACTGGTACTCGGTGTCCTCCTGGTCGTAGAACCAGACGTCCGCGTCCTGCACGGCGCCGAGCGCCGTGAACCAGCCCGCCTCGACGTCCTCCGCGCGGGCGAGGTCCTCGATCTCCTCGCGCCAGTCGGCGCCGGTCTCGAACCGAGCCACGTACTCCGCCGTCGTCTCGACTTCCCGGTGGTGCATAGGAACCGTCCACGGTGGCCGGGGGCAAAAAGGCTTCAGTCGCGGTGAGCGCGGCCGGCCTTGACAGAATTAATATAGCGATATCTAGTTTATTTACGGACGACGGCGCCACGGCGGAAGAGCGAGAGACGCGCCGCTACGGCGTCGGAATCGGGATAAAACGGAGAATCGAGAGCTACCGGAGGCGGTTCAGAACGGGGCCTGCGGGCCTTCGTCGTCGCCGCCGTCGTCGGTCGTCTCGCCGGGGAACGACGGCGACATGCCGCCGCTGCTGGTGCCACCGAGGTCGCCGTCGGCGCCGGAGTCCATGCCGGTGTCGGCGTGGACCGTCTCGATCTCCGGGATCTCCTTGACCATCCGGGACTTGATCGCCTGGATCGTCATCGGCGAGATCCCGCAGCCGGAGCAGGCGCCGCCGAGTTGGATCGTGACCTCGCCGTTCTCGCGGTCGAGGTGGCTGATGGCGGCGCTCCCGCCGTGCATCTGGATCTGCGGGAAGTTGCGCCGCAGGAAGTTCGTGATCCGCTCGCGGAGCTCGTTTTCCCCGTCGGCAGTGTCCGTGCTCATGCCAGCGAATTGGCGGTCGGCGGGCTTATGCCTTTGGTTCGACCGGACTCGAACCGCGAGAACCGACGTTTCGGACGACGAGCCGGTGGCGATCGCTACTCCGGCCGGTCGACCTGAAACGTCCGGTGGAGCTCCGTTTCGATCCGCTCGACGTACTCCTCGAGCGTCTCCTCGAACGTCTCGTCGTCGACGAGGACGCCCTCCAGCCGATCGCGCGGGTTCTCGGGGAGCTCGACGCGGAACTCGCCGTCCTCGTAGAACGGCTCGGACTCGTTGAGGACCGTCTGGTCGATCCCGTGGATGAGCTGGGAGTCGCGACGCTCGTTCATGTGGTTGAACGCGTTCTTGTACGCGCGCTGGAGCTCCTGGAAGTAGTGGACGTACTTGTCCTCGAACTTCTCGGGGTCGAACTCGTCGGCCATGTTCTGAGCGAGGATTCGACGGGGAAAAAGGCGCTCGATCGGCGTCCGAGTGGCTTAGATGGGCAGACACCACGACAGAGGCAGCGTGACGACCGTGTCCGGCGACTGCCCGGTAGGCTGATCGAGCCCGAATAAACCGTATTCAGCGATATCAAAATGACATTCGGTGCCAGACTGCAGTGCAGGAGAGGAGTCAGTTTTGACGGAATTGCCGTCGACTCGCGGTGACCCGCTCTAGTTACTACTCGATCTTGAGCTTCTGTGATTGAACGACGAGACGAGCGGACGAAACCGCGAGGTTTCCGTACTGCCGGTGGGCTGACGCTCCCAGGCGGTAGGCTCAGTAAAGGGCACCCGATCGGTCGTGCAGGACCGGCACCGGGGCAATGAGCGCGACGCACTCACCGTAAACACGAGTGGTAGTCCATTCGTCAGCGGGCCCTCTCCGGGAGTGTTCTGGGTGGTCTCACTCTCGGGTCGCACTTCGGGCGCTGAGATGTTCGGTCGCGGACTCCCTTGATCGAGGTGGGCCGCAGTCGACGCGCTCGTGGGTCGGCTAAGTGGGTGGCCGCTCCGATTCGATAGCGGACGCTTAGGTCCCGAGTAATAACGTCTTCCGTCCTACTTCAGGGCATATTGCAACGGTTGCCCCCTTCGAAGATGTCATCTCTCAAACTCAGTAGACGGTCGATTCTGGCGCTCGCCGGTGTCGGGCTGACGGGTGGGTGTACTCGGCGGGCCGAGACCGCAGCCTCCCGCGACGAACAGCGACCGCTCTCAGTACGAATCAAGACAGTTCCTGCCGACCGGGACGCGGCAGCGATGAAACTCGCGCGATACCTAGCGACGCAACTCCAACAGGTCGGGATCGGTGCTACCGTCGTCCCAATGAGTCGCGAGCAACTCCGCCAGTCGGTCCTCACGAACCACGACTTCGAGATGTACGTCTACCGCCTCCCGCTCCGTCGAGACCCGGATTTTCTTCGTCCGGCCCTGCACTCCCGATTTGCACCCGACGGCGGGTGGCAGAATCCATTCGGGACCGAGGACCGACCGCTCGACAAACTACTGAAGCGGCAGCGGACCGAACGCGGAACAGCTCGGACCTCGACGCTACGTGAGATCCAAACCCGCCTCGTCGGGGACCAGCCGTTCACCCCCATCGCAGTCCCGGACTCGACGTGGGCGAGTCGCCCTGATCGGGTCGAATGGCCCGGCAGAGTACCGCCGCACAGCGCCTTGTCGTACCTCTCGGCCCGAACGGTCGACTCCGATTCGACCGCGACGACGTCGACGACGGCGACGTCGACTTCGGAAACCCGGCTTCGGATGGCGCTGACCGACGCGCGACCGACCGAGAACCTGAACCCGTTATCCGCGTCGTTCCGGGCCGGCAGATCGATCGTTCGACTCGTCTACGATTCGCTCGGCCGGACGTACGACGGAGCCGTTCGGCCGTGGATGGCCTCGTCGTGGACGTGGCACGAGGGCGACTCTAACGCGCTGTCCGTCGACCTCCGCGAGGGCGTCGAGTGGCACGACGGGAGGTTGGTAACCGCATCCGACGTGGCGTTCACGTTCGACCTCCTCTCCGATACCGCTCTCGGGTCGCTCGACCGACCGGTCCCGTCGCCGCGGTACCGTGGCCGCACGTCGCTCGTCAACGAGATCACCACGCAGTCGTCGCACGAGCTGACGCTCGAGTTTGGCGACGTGGACGAGTCGGTCGCCAAGCGCGCGTTGTCGGTCCCGATACTCCCGAAACACGTCTGGGAGCAGTACGCGCGCCGGACGAAAGCGGCCCGGATCGACGGTAGCGACCGCACGGAGGCACTCGAGCGGAAGAACCTCGATCCGGTCGGAAGCGGCCCGCTTCGGGTGACCGAGGCGGCCCCGGGAGAGTCGCTCTCGATGGAACCGTTCGAGTCGCACTTCCTCTCGACGGGGGGCGTCGGCGAGTCGCTCGTCGAGTTCGACGGCGGCTTCTCGTTCGACGCGCTGGAGTTCACCGTCCTCCCGTCCGGTGGAGCCGTCGTCGAACTGCTGTCGGATGGCACCCTCGACGCGTCGGCGAACTCGCTGTCCCCCGGAGCGGCGAAGAAGGCGAGGGAAGACGACGAACTCGCCGTGGAAACCGGAGAACCGCAGTGGTGCTATCACGTCGGCTACAATCACCGAAGGCCGCCGTTCGACGATGCCGGGTTCAGACGGGCGGTCGCCCGACTCGTGGACCGGTCGTCCCTCGTTGACACGCTGTTCGACGGCGAGGCGACACGGGTCGTGTCTCCGCTCGGGACGACGCGGTACGCGCCCGAGGGCGACGAGTGGGACGACTCGCTCGCCGACGTCCGGTTCCTCGGCGAACCCGGAAGCGACTCTCTCGACGTCAAAAGAGCGAAGTCGACGTTCTGTGACGCCGGGTACACGTATTCGTCTGACGGCGAGCTGCTGATAGACGAATGAACGCCTCGCCCCTGCTGTCGATACTGGGAGCGGTCCTCAGTGGAGCGGCGCTCGCGCTCCTCGGTGCGACGCTCATCGTCGTCGGTCCGACTCGGCTTCGGCTCAGCGTCGGCACCGTCCGTGAGCGCGTTCGAGACGCCGCGCCGTACCTCGGGTTGCTCGCCGTGGTACTCGTCGTAAACAAGGTCGCTCGTGACGTCGGTCCGGCGGTCTCGTGGGCCATCGGGTGGAACGTGACCGGCCTCATCTACGCTATCGAGGGCGACTTCGTCGAACACGTCCAGTCGCTGGCGACGCCCACGCTCACTGCCGTCTTCTCGACGGTGTACCTCTCCGGCTACGTCTTCCTGCTCTCGTTCCCGTTCGTGGCCTACCTCTTCTCGGACGACCGGCGACCGCTGAAACTCACCGCGGTGGCGTACGCGGCGAACTACGTGATCGGGCTGACCTGCTACATCCTTTTCATCTCGTACGGGCCGCGAAACCTCCTCCCGGAGCACGTCGACTCGCTCCTCTACGCGACGTACCCGCAGACGCAGATCCTCACCGGCGAGGTGAACGTGAACACGAACGTCTTCCCCTCGCTCCACACCTCGCTGTCGGTGACGACGGCCATCGTTGCCCTGCGGACGCGGAGGACGTATCCCGTGTGGGCGGTCGTCGCCCCGATCATCGCGGCCATGGTCGCCTTCGCGACGATGTATCTCGGAATCCACTGGGCCGTCGACGTCGCCGCCGGGTGCGTCCTCGGCGCCGTGAGCGTCGCCGTCGGAGACCGGCTCATCGACCGCCGCACGAACGGGACATAACCACCAGTGACCGGGGCGGTCCGTCCTCGTCGCCGTTCGTTCTCACCGTCCGCCCCGTACCGACGTACCGGCCGGTGGTCCGAGAGGCCGTCGAGCGCGTCTCCACTGCGAGATCGTCCCGCGCTTCCGGGGCATCCCAAACATAGTTGGTGGAAGACCCAACACCGTGAAGACGGTATTACCGATATGCCGAAACGAACCGACGACGAAGCTCATTCGTCCCTCCTCTACCCCGATCGGATCGAGGATGAGTCTTCATCCAATCAACGGTCGTCACCGCGTACGCCGGTTCTCTCGACGCTCAAGCGTGCGCTCACCGCCGTCGTGCTCTCCCTCTGGACGGTCGTCGAAACGAACGCTGCAGCGACACGGTCCGCCGGCGCGGAGTTCCGCAGGTCGTCCGCCGCTCTCGGTACGCAGTCGGACGAGCGGTCTGCGGTGGCCGCCGGCTCGGGCTCCGGTCGAACGAGTGTCGAATCCCGCGTCTCCGCGACGGACGCCGACCATCCGCTGGTGGGTGTCGACCCCGAACTCCTCAATCCCGAGCGCCGCACCCTCCAAGTCCTCATCGTCGAAGGCGGCGTGGTCGAACAGTCGGCGTTGGTCGAACGCACCCGCTGGACGGACTCGACGATCAGTCGAACCCTCTGTCGGATGGAGACTCAGGGGCGGATCGAGCGACGACGAGAGGGAACCGGGAAGCTCGTTCTCCTGCCGCAGAACCGGGAGAACTGACCGACCTCCGACACGCCACGTCGCCGTTGAGGGGCGATTCGATCCCAAATCAATTAGGTTCCTTCGAGAAATGGACGCGTATCAGTATTTGCGCTGCTCGTTTCGGGACTGACCTCGATACGCGTTGCGGGTACGCGTCGGGGGACAGCGACCGGGGGTAACAGAGACACCGATGACATCTCAGACAACTGTTCCACAGGATTCGAAGGAAACGGTCCTCGGACGAATGACGGACGCGGTCTTCGCGCTTGACGACCGATGGCGGTTCACGCATCTCAACGATCGCGCGGAGGAGGTGCTGGACGCCGAGGAGGAAAACCTCCTCGGCGAGGCGGTGTGGGACGAGTTCCCAGAGGCCCGCAACACGACGTTCTACCGGGAGTACCGCCGAGCGGTCGAAGCGCAGGAACCCGTCTCGTTCGAGGAGTACTTCGAGCCGTTGGAGGCGTGGTTCTCCGTCCGGGCGTATCCCTCGGAGTCCGGCCTCACCGTCTACTTCCGTGACGTGACCGACGAGCACGACCGGCGAGCCGAACTCGAACGCGAACGCGCGCGGCTCGCGGTTCGCGAGCGGTTCGACGACGTCCTCACCGACGTGTCGAAACTGGGAACGAACGCGCCGAGCCTCGCCGACTTCCAGAGCCGACTGACCGATCGCTTCCACCGTGTCGACGGGATCCGCGCCGTTCGGATCGACGAGGTCGAAACCGGGGAGCCCGCGGCGGACCGACAGGACGGCGTCGGGAACCTCGAGTTCGGTCCGGAGCTCCCGGGCGGGTTCGTCGACGCCGTCGACCGCCGCGACGTCACGCGGGTGTCGACCGCACAGACGAACGCGGAGTGGTCGGATATCGCCGGTGACGAGTTAGTGTTCGTTCCGCTCGTCACCGGGAGCCAGTTCTACGGCGTCGCGACGTTCTCCGTCGAGGAGCGTCTCGGCTCGTACGCGTGCGAGTCGTTGTTCGGTCACGTGGCCGAGACGATCGGGTGCGCCGTCGAGAACCTGTTCCGGCGTGAAAAGTGGCGATCGGTCGCCCACACCCTCGAACAGGTCGACGCGGGAGCGTACGTCGTCGATGCCGACGACGACATCGTGTGGGTGAACGACTCGTTCGCCGAGTACGTCGGCATCGACCCCGTCGACATCGTCGGCAGCGACAACGAGCTGTTCGTCGAACACCGTCTCGCGTCGGTGCTCGCCGACGCCGAGCAGTTCACGCGGCGTCTCTCGGGCGCCAGGTCGACGAGCGACGACCGACCGGAGGACCGTACCGCCCGGGTCACCGAGAGTTACGACCGGGAGGAACGGGTGCTCGAACACGAGGCGGAACCGGTCGAGGTCGGCAGGTTCGAGGGCGGAACCGCTCACGTCTTCGAGGACGTCACCGAAGAGGCGGCCGCGGAGCGATCGTTGGCCGAGACCGAATGGATCCGCGAGTCGCTCCTCGAGAGCTTCCCGGGGATGGCGTATCGGTGCCGAGACGACAGCGAATGGGAGATGGACTTCGTCGCCGGGACCGTCGAGTCGCTCACTGGGTACGGCGCCGGAGAGATCCAGTCGACCGTTTCGTGGGGCGACACGGTCGTGGACCCGCGAGACCGACGGAACGCCTGGGAGTCGATCCGATCGCAACTCGAAGACGGCGACACGTTCGAGGTGAACTACCGGATCGCCCGCCGCGACGGCACGACCCGATGGGTCTGGGAGCGCGGGCGCCGCGTCGAGACGCGAGACGGGACGCGTCTCGCCGGGTTCGTCAGTGACGTGACGGAGAAGCGAAACACGGAGGACCGCCTCAAGTGGGAGGAAGGCCGGTTCCAGTCGCTCGTCGAGCACGTCTCCGGATACGCCATCTTCACCGTGAACCGCGAGGGGCGCATCGAAAGCTGGAACGACGGTGCGGAGGCCATCACCGGATACGATGCGGACGAAGCGACCGGAAGACACCTCTCGTCGTTCGCCCCTGCCGATAGGGACGACAGCTGCCTCTCCGAGTCACACCTGACCGAAGCGTCCCTCTCCGGCGAGTCGTACGACGAGGGGTGGGTACAGACCAGCGACGGCCGCCCGTTTTGGGGCCGCGTGGTCCTTCGGGCGATCACCGACGAGGACGGCGGTGACGTGTACGGGTTCGTTGCAGTCATCCGGGACATGACCGAGCAGCGGGAGCGACGGCGTGAGCTCGAACACCAGCGCGACGAACTCGTCACGCTGAACCGAATCAACGCCGTCGTTCGCGACATCGACCGGGCGCTCGTTCAGGCGCGGAGTCGCGAGGAGATCCGTACCGCGATCTGTGAGCGACTCGCGGACGACGAGCGGTACGAACTGGCGTGGATCGGCGAGAGCGACCACGCCCGCAACGTGGTCACTCCCATCGAGTGGGCCGGAGACGAGACGGAGTACGTGGACGGCCTCGACGTGAGGATCGACGGCGAGCGCGGGGGCGGCCCGGTCGGACGGTCACTCGAGTCCGGGACCATCTCGGTCGTCCAGCGGATCGCCGACAACCCGGCGTTCGGCCCGTGGCGCGAGGACGCGCTCGAAAACGGGTTCGAATCGAGCGCGTCGATCCCCATCGAGTACGGCGGCGTCCCCTACGGCGTCCTCTGCGTCTACAGCGGCGAGGCCGGGGCGTTCGACGAGCGCGAAAAGCGACTGCTCGCCGAACTCGGAGAGATGGTCGGATACGCCCTCAACGCCGTCGACCGGAAGCAGGCGCTCGTCGAAGAGTCGATGACCGAGATATCGATGGAGCTGACCGAGAGCCTCTCGGATTTCACCGACCTCACGCACGGCACTGACGGCCGCGTGACGCTCACCAGTTCGGTCGAGACGGGCGACGGGGCGTTCCGGCAGTACATTCGAACGGACGGCATCGACCCCAACGACGTCGCCGAGGTCCTGGAGGAGAACGAGCGGGTCCGTTCCGTCGAGGTCCTCAGCGACCACGCGGCGAACGGGTCGCTCGCGATCAGTACGGACACCGCTCCCCTCATGCAGACCGTCGCCGTCTACGGCGGTCGCGTCGGCGAGGTCGTCGCCGAGGGCGATACGGTCTCCATCGACGCTCGGTTCCCCACGGAAACGAACATCCGTTCAGTCATCGAGCGGTTCCGCGAGCTGTACCCGGACCTCGAAGTGATCGCTAAGCGCCCCGTCTCGCCGGAGGACGAGGCGGAGCGTCTCGCGACGCTGGTCGCAGACGAACTGACTGGTCGGCAGGCCGAGGTGCTGGAGACGGCGTATCAGGCCGGCTACTACGAGTGGCCGCGCGATACGGACGGGACGGAGCTCTCGAACCAACTGAACGTGTCGGCGGCAACGCTGTCTCAACACCTTCGCACCGCACACGACAAAGTCGTCGGGAGCATCGTCAAACAGCGACTGGAGTGACGGCGGACACCGCCGCGAGCGCGAGAGCGTGGTCCGGGTCGGTGACGGAGGCAGACCGCGACCGAACTGATACCGGGACTCGCGTTCGCTCCCCGGGCGCAGCGTTCGTGGCTGTGACCGATCCGGTTACAGTGCGAGCGACACGGTCCCGCAGAACATGAACAGGGAGACGAACTGCCGTGCGCGAACCATGGAGACGTCGAAGTATTCCGAGTGACCCAGTCCCGAGGAGACGAGCGCCAGTGCGACGAACGCCGCGCTGACCGGCGCGAAACGACCGGTGAACATCGGTTTACGCATCGCCTCCGGTGCGCCGTCGTGAGGTGTCGGTACGGCCTGTCGATCCCTGAATGACCATGAGTGCCAATCGACGCACCGACATTTATTTATCAGGTGTGTAAGCGCTCCGGGAGAGTCAGCGACGGGAGTCTCGGGGTCCCTCTCCGGCGTACGCGTAGCTCCGCCGGGGGTGCGGACTGCCGTTACGGATGGGAAGCGCGACGCGATCGGGGCGGACCGTCACCGTACCCGCCCGTCAGTCGCGCGTGAGTGCTCGATGGCCGAAGAAGAGCACGACGAGTGCCGCGGGAATGAGCGAGGTCGACGTACCGAACGGGTTGAGGCTCGAGACGGCGAGGGCGACGCCGGCGACGCCGAAGAGGAGCACCCCTAGTTCGACGGCCCGTTCTCCCGATACCTCGCCGTCTCCGATGGACCGCATCGCCGTGCGACTATCGCTGTTCCGTTCAGTCGCAAAGGTGGGTCGGCGCGCCCCGCTGTCGGCGGTCGCGCCCTCGGTCTCGTCCGCGGTCAGGGCGTCTGCGGCACGCGACGAGAACACCTGGCCGGTCTCTCGTTCGAATTCGAGTCGGCCGGCCGAGTCGAGGTGCGGGAGGTCGAAGTCGTAGAGGACGCTGTGGATCTCCTCGTCGGTGGGGACCATTTCGTCGGTCTCCTCCTCGAACCACTCCGAGAGGGCGGTGGTCAGCTCACCGATCGTAACGGGGGTCTGAGGGCGTTCGTCGACGATCGAGACGATGGTGTCCCGGCGCTGCAGCTCGGAGACGCCGCCGAGGCCGGGTCTGTCGTCGAGCCTTGGCCCCGACCCCTCTTCGAAGTCGTCCGAGCCGGTCGGCGACCAAGGGGGTACCATTGACGGGAGGAACTATGGGATCTATAAAAATAAAACCCGTGGTGGCGCTGGGGCCTGATTCGGGATATTTCCCCTTGTTAGCCTCCGAGACCCTTATCTTACCCATAATAATTGCCGCATAGGACTTGGAACCCGACAGCGGGAGCGGGACCGCACGCGAAGCTATGAGAGGATCACACCTATTCAACGACGGATGCGAGCGACCGTCCGACGACGGCATGAGCGCGACGAACGACAGCGACGGGAGGCGTCAATGAGCGGAGACGTCAACATCGCCGATCCGATCCTGGGCGACGAAGAGGTCTCGCGCATCGAGTCGGTCGTCGACTCCGGGATGATCGCCGACGGTCCCGAAGTTCGCGAGTTCGAAGCCGAGTTCGCGGACTACTGCGACGCCGACGAGGCCGTCGCGACGTCGAACGGCACCACGGCGCTCCACACGGCGCTCGAAGCGGTCGGTGTCGGGCCCGGTGACACGGTGCTCACCACGCCGTTCTCGTTCGTCGCGACGGCGAACGCCATTCGGTTCGCGGGCGCCACGCCGGTGTTCGCGGACGTCGACCCCGAGACGTTCAACCTCGACCCCGAACGCGTCGAGGCGAAGCTCGAAGCGCTCGATGGACGCGTCGACGCGATGGTCGTCGTCCACCTCTACGGGCTCCCGGCACCGATGGACCGGTTGCGCGAACTCGCGGACGAGTACGACGTGGCCATCGTCGAAGACGCCGCACAGGCTCACGGGGCGACGTACCACGACAGCCCGGTCGGGTCGCTCGGCGACGCCGCGTGTTTCTCGTTTTACCCGACGAAGAACATGACCACGGGCGAGGGCGGCATGGTCGTCACCGACGACCAACGGGTCGCCGACGCCGCGGCGAGTTTCATCAATCACGGCCGCGAGACCGACGGGTATCGACACGTCTCGCTCGGACACAATTTCCGAATGACGAGCATCGCCGCCGCGATGGGGCGGGCGCAACTCGAACGGCTGCCCGGGTTCGTCGAGCGCCGCCGTGAGAACGCGGCGAGACTCGATGAACTGCTCGCGGAGACGAACGCCGTCACACCGGTGAGTCCCGACGGCTGTGGGCACTCCTACCACCAGTACACGATCCGCGTCGGCAACCGCGATTCGGTCGCCGAGCGGCTCGACGAACACGGGATCGGAAGCGGAGTGTACTACCCGCGATGTATCCACGACCAACCCGCATATGACGCACTCGACGTGAGTGCCCCGGCCGCGGAGCGCGTCGCTGATCAGGCGCTGTCACTCCCAGTGCATCCGGCGCTCGACGAGGAGGAAGTCGAACGAGTCGGGAGCGTCCTCCGCGACGAGGTGACCGTCGAGCCGCCGGCCGACCCCGCGCGGACGACCGTGGAGGTGTCCAATGACTGACGACACCGTCAGCGCGGGCGTCGTCGGCGTCGGCAGCATGGGGCAGAACCACGCCCGCGTCTACGACGAACTCGAGGAGACGGACCTCGTCGGCGTCTTCGACGTGGACGACGACAACGCGGCGGACGTCGCCGCGGAGTACGGGACGACTTCGCGGTCGATGGCCGATCTCCTCGACGTCGTCGACGTCGTCTCCGTCGCCGTGCCGACCCAGTTCCACTACGAGAACGCGAAGCGCGCCCTCGAAGCCGACGTGGACGTGCTCGTGGAGAAACCGTTCGTCGCCGACCCCGAGAAGGGCCAAGAGCTCATCGACATCGCGGACGAGCGCGACCTCACGTTACAGGTCGGCCACATCGAACGGTTCAACCCCGCGGTCCAGACGCTTCGTGACCTCGTGGACGAGTTGAACATCTACGCGGTGTCGACCGAACGGGTCGGGCCGCCGATAGACCGCGCCATCGACGACTCGGTCATCATGGATCTGATGATCCACGACCTCGACATCGTGCTCGACATCGTCGACGGCGACGTCGACTCGTACAGTTCGGTCGGCACCCCCGACTGCCGCTACGCCAACGCAACCCTCCGATTCGACTCCGGCGTGACTGCGTCTCTCACCACGAGCCGCGTCACCCAAGAGAAGGTCCGCGGACTCACCATCTCAGCGGAGGAGTGCCGCGTCAAGGTCGACTACATCGACCAGAGCATCGAAATCCACCGCTCGTCGGTGCCGGCGCACATCGACGACGACTCCTTCGTGCGCCACCGACACGAGAACTTCGTCGAGACGCTCACCGTCGAACAGGTCGAACCCCTGAAGAGCGAACTCAGCTCGTTCGCGCACGCCGCCGAGACGGGAGAAGACCCCGTCGTGGACGGAAAGCAGGGGCTCCGCGTGCTGAAATTGACGAAATCGCTGGACAGCGCGGCGCAGTCGGGATCGGCCGATAGCCCGAACATTTCTGCCGACGCGGACTGACCGTCGCCGATCGACGGCGTGAACCGACGTAACCGGCTGCAACAATCCGAATTAAGCCGATTTTCAACCCGACGATGTCTGACGGTTGTTGAAAACCCAACAATGCCCCCGTCTTGCGATTTGGGGCGTTGAAACAGTGTGAAACAGTCGTGGAAACGGAAATGAAATACCTTAGAGCCGGGCGTAAACAGACGAAAACATTTGGAAAATCCGGAACTATCTCACCGGTTTATTTGGTCCCTCTGTGATGGTACGAGCGACGATGACTGCCCAAGTAGACGTCCCCGAAGACTCGCTGCTCGAACCGCAAGCGGAGGAAGAGACGACAGATCTCGACGCTGACGAGGTGTACCATCTACTCCAGAACGAGCGCCGCCGGAAGGTCCTCGAGTATCTGCGCGGCCGCGAGGGCCCGGTCCAGATGCGCGACATCGCGGAGCAGGTCGCCGCGTGGGAGCACGACACGACGGTGCAGGCGCTGATGTCCGACCAGCGGCAGCGCGTGTACATCGCGCTGTACCAGGCGCACCTCCCGAAACTCGACGAAGAGGGGGTCATCGACTACAACCAGAGCCGAGGGATCGTCGAGAAGAACCCCCCCGCCCAGGAGCTCATCGCCCACCTCGAACAGCCGGGAGACGACGACGAGTCCGACGCCGACGAGTCGGAGCAGGCGTGGGGGAAGTACTACCTCGGCGTGTCGGGCGTGAGCGCGCTCCTGATCGGTGCGTCGGGACTGGGTCTCCCCGCGATCAGTTCCGTTCCGCACCTGTTCGTCGCCCTCGCGGTAATGAGCGTGTACACCGCGCTCTCGTTCTGGCAAGTGCTCGACGAGTCCGGCGACGCGGACGAAGAATAAGGCTTTCCGCACCAGACGCCCGGCGACGCGCCGACTGCTCCGATATAAACGCCGCTTGCGGTGTGAGATGAGTATCTGAGCGTTGTAGAGCGGTGAGTACCCAGTACGACCACCGGAGGTCGTCGAATCTGTCCTCCGTGAGATTAATACGGGAGAGCCTGATTCAGGGATATACGAGTTAGATCTGATGAACATAACTGTGCGTTCGCAGCCGAGTCGAGAAGGCGGAACGCTCGACTGCGGAGTGACTCACCACCACTATCCGAGTGACCACACCCGCACAGAGCCGCGTTCCTCGTGACGATGTCTCAGACCCGAGCCTTGTTCGTGATGGCCGCGTTCGTCTTCCTCGCGGCCATCGCCCCTGCGTCCGTCACCGCGACGCCGGTCGCACAGCAGAACGGGACGATCGTCCAAGCCGAGTTCACCGACCCGGTGCCGGTCGAAGGCGCCAACGGGTCCGCGTACCTCTGGGAGTCGGAACCCAACGGCCTGCGGGTGACGGTCCCCCCCTCTAACGGGTCGGAGCTCTACGAGGTCTGCGTGCAGAACGAGACCGGTGCGCAGATCGTCTGCGACAACCAGAGAGCCGCGTCAGGGGACCGAGCGGTGACGATGGACCTCGCCGACCTCTCGGCGTTTCGGGAGACGCAGAACGTCACCGTCGTCCTCTGGCCCGGCTCTCCGGGCGAGTCCGAGCCGATCGGCTCCGACACGATCAGCATCAGGGTCGTCGAGAAGGACGGCGACATCGACGGCGACAAACTCTCGAATGCGGAGGAGCTGTCGCACAACACCTCGATGCTCCTGATGGACACCGACAGGGACAGCCTCAGCGACGGGGCCGAGGTGAACAACTACGGCACGTCGCCGACGTCGGCCGACACCGACGGCGACAACCTGTCGGACGCGGCCGAGCTGTCGAGATCGCTCGACCCGACGGACCCGGACACCGATGGCGACGGGATTCCCGACGGCGTCGAGGTGGAACGCGGGTTGGCGCCGAAGGACCCGAACGCCGATACGGACGGTGACGGCCTGTCAGACGCCTACGAGTACGAACACGGTAGCGACCCGACGAAAGTGGACACCGACGGCGACGGACTGAACGACGGGTTGGAGGCGCGGCTGGGGACGGGTCCGGACGACGGCCGTACCACGCCGATGCTCCTGTTCGCGGGCCTGACGCTCTTCGGTATCTCCGTGCTCGCGGCGCGCTGGGCCTGGCCCTCGTGGCGTCACCGGGTCGACCGGTACGTTCCCTCGTGGCTTGTGGCGGGACGTGCGTCCACCGACGACGGGGCGTCCGCCGACGACGAGGCGTCCGCCGAACGCGATACAGACGAGCCAGCGGTCGCACCGGGGTTCGACCGCGCGGAACGTCAGGAGTCGTCGCAACCGGTACTGACTGACGAGGACAGAGTCCTCCGGATCCTCCGCGAGAACGACGGGTGGGTGTATCAGAGCGTCATCGTCGAGGAGACCAGTTGGTCCAAGTCGAAGGTGAGCCGACTGCTCTCCGAGATGGCCGACGATGGGGTGATCGAGAAGGTCAGCGTTGGGCGACAGAACGTCGTGGCGGAGGAGGGGTCGATGCCCGACGGGTTCGGGTCGCCGTTCGAGGAGTGACGGCGGCTGACGGCCGTGATCCGTCCCTCAGAGCTCTCGACGAAGGGGCACCGACTGCCACGTTTTCAGGCGTCGAGTCGCGTCCGGACACCTTTGATCACGTTGAAACAGAGTCCCGGTAGCTGACGCGGTGACGGCGTCGTTCCGTCGCGGAGGAACGAGACACCGGAGCCGAATCGGCCCTCTCGTAGATACAGCGACGCGAGGGCGTAGTGGTGGGTTCCGGTCACGTCGTATCCCTCGGTCTCCAGTTCGACGACGTCGTCGGCGAACGTCCGGAGAAAGTGTCTGTTCGCCTCCCGGACGGCACCGGCGCTCGGACCGCCCGACGGGTAGCGCCGTAAGAGCGGTTCGTCGACGTAAGCCAACTTCCCCTGCTTGAGCACGCGGATGAGGAACTCGGTGTCCTGATACCGGTCGAACGATTCGTCGAACCCGTCGATGCGGTCCACGACGTCCGACTCGACGATGAGCGTCGACCCGGCGCTGGTGTGGAGGTTCTCCATGAGCACATCCTTTACGAGCTCTTCACCGCCCTCTGCGCCCTCTCTCGAGCCGTGTCCTCCGAAGAACGACTTGAGGCGTTCCCACCCGGGAGCCGCGTCCGCATCGTCGACGACGGTCGTTCCGCAGTAGGCGGCGACCCACTCGTCGGACCGCCGTTCTAGCGTCTCGACCTGCTGTTCGAGTTTCGTTGGTGCCCACACGTCGTCCGAGTCGAGGAGCGCGATATAATCGCCAGTCGCGGCTTCGATGCCGGTGTTTCGGGCGGCGCTACCGCCTCGATTCGTCTCGTGTTCGAGGTAGGTTAGACGCGAGTCGTCGTATTCGTTCACGACGGACGCCGTGTCGTCGTCGGAGGCGTCGTCGACGACGACGACCTCGACGTCCTCCAACGTCTGGTCGAGCGCGCTGTCGATGGACCGCGGCAGGACGTCCGCTCGGTTGTACGTGGGGATAATGACGCTCACTGTAGGCATCGAGAATCGAGTGAGACTCGTCACGGGGAGTGCTTTATTATCGCTCCGGTAACGCGGACGACGGCCGGCGGCTTATCGCTCCGATAATAATAGTCGGACGGACCGAGCGGGGGGATATGGACACCACCGAGTTACAAACGCAGAGTACGCGCGTCCTCGACGAGGTATCTCGTGCCGCCGTCGTTGACCGCGATGTCCTCCGACGGATCCTCACAGGCGTACTCTCACGGGGACACGTGCTCCTCGAGGGCGTCCCGGGGAGTGGAAAGACGCTGACCGCACGGGGGTTCGCGACCGCGCTGGGCCTCTCGTTTTCGCGGATCCGGTTCACGCCCGACCTCCTCCCCGCCGACGTGACCGGGACGCACGTCGGCGGCGAACGCGACGGGTCGGCCGAGTTCAGCGAGGGACCGGTGTTCGCGAACGTCGTCCTCGCCGACGGGATTACCCGCGCCCCACGGAAGACGCAGGCCGCGCTCCTCGAAGCGATGGCCGAGGGGCAGGTGACGGTCGACGGTGAGACGCATCCGCTTCCCGAACCGTTCGTCGTCATCGCCACACGGAACCGCGTCGAACAGGGCGAGGAAACGTTCCCGCTCTCGGAGGCGCAGAAGGATCGCTTCCTGATCAAGGACAGCCTCAGCTATCCCGACGACGAGGCGGAGCTGACGTTACTCGACCGACGCGACGCTCGGGACGAACGGACGCCGTCCGTCTCGACGGTCCTCTCGAAGGGGAGCGTCCTCGTGATGCAACGTGTCCCGGAGCGGATTCGCGTCGACGACGAAATCAAGCAGTACATCGTTGACATCGTCCAGCAGACTCGCTCTGACGAGCGTGTCGCCGTCGGCGTCTCCCCGCGCGGGTGCCAGCACCTCTTCGAAGCCGCCCGGGCGACGGCCGCAGTGCGGGGGCGCGAGTTCGTCGTCCCGGACGACGTAACGGACGTCGCCCACTCGACCATCGCACACCGTCTCGTTCCGGCTGCAGAGGCGACGGTGGATGGCGTCGACCGAACGCGACTGGTCGACGAACTGCTCTCCGCAGTCACGGCCCCGAGGGTCAGCGGTGAAGCGGGCGTGAGCACCGTCGGCGCGACTGCGAGCGTGACAACTCGCTCGCAGAACGCCGAAACGACCTCCGAACGTCCGAACGAGACGCGTTGAGCGGACTCGCCCGCGCTCGCGCCCGCCGCTTTACCGGTCCGATAAGTCGGGGCTACCAGGTCGATAATAACGGAGGGGCATTGTGATGAACGAACCGGATATGGAACGGCAATCGCGGACACTGAAACGCGCGAGTATGGCGCTCATCGTCGGACTGCTGGTGGCGACCGCGGGCTGTGCGGGCCTCCCGGGCGGCGATGCGGGAACGGCAGCACCCGACTCGGCCGGCGAAGGGGCGGCTGAGACGGCCGATTCGAACACGACGAACACGACGGGCACGTCGGAGACGACGACGGAATCGAACGAATCGGACGGCCACTCACACAGCCACGAGAACGAGTCCGACTCGAACGCGTCGACCTCTATTGAGGCGGAGCACACCGGGGAAATGGCCGTGATGGTCGGCGACGAACGCGTCGACCTCGCGGCGAACGCCGACGGCGAGGACGCCATCAACATGGCCGACAGAGACACCTGGTACACGAACGAGAGCGTGACGCTCTCGGAGGCGCTCGAGGTCGCCGACGTCGAGGCTGCGGAGTCGACGCTCACCTACGACGGCGAGACCTACGACGAGTCCACGGACGGGACGAAGATCAGCTACCGCGTCGGTAGCCACGAAGTCGACCCCGAGGAGTACACGCTCGAATCGGACGACAAGATCTGGGTTCTCGTCGTGACTGACGACTCGGACGTCACCACGCCGGGCGAGTACATCCCGCCGGAGGACCTCCACGTCCACGGGAGTATCGACTTCACCGTCGACGGTGAGGAGCTCGACTTCAGTCGTGACAAGTATCAGCAGGCCGGCCACAACGACCACTTCCACTTCGAAGGCGGACACGCCAGCCCGTGGCACGCGCACTCCGCGCACGTCACGGTCGGCTACGCGATGTCGACGCTCGAAGGCATCAACGTGAGCGACGACGCCATCACCTACAACGGGACGGCGTACGCCTTCGACGGCGAAGACGGAGCGGCCACCGTGAAGGTGAACGGTGAGTCGGTCGATCCGAACGAGTACTACCTCAAAAACGGCGACTCGGTCACGATCGCGATCGAACCGTCTGACTGAGATCGCTCCGTTGTCAATGCATACGAACCACCGGACAGCACGTGACCAGTACCCGAGACACCACCGAGAGAGGCGTCTCGAACGGCCGATGTCACTCGTCGAGCGCGACGAGCGGGGGCATCGACCGTGAGTCGGAACATGGTCACGGCGTTCCTCTCCGTCGTGGGCGGGCGTATCTTCATCGTGCTGTCGTCGGTGGTGCTCACCCCGATTCTCATCACGACCCTCGGGTTCGAACTCTACGGGCGCTACAGCACCCTCACGGCGGTGTTCGGTATCTCGACCATTCTGATGAGTTCGGGCATCAACAGCGGCGCCCGCAAGTTCCTCTCCGAGGAGCGCTCGATTCGGAACTGGAAGACGCACGTCTTCGGCTACTACTTCCGCCTCGGGGCGCTCCTCGCGGTGCTGACTGCGCTGGCGTTCGCCGGCGCGGCGCGCTTCGGTCTCGTCACCCAGCACCTCGGTGAGCAGTACGTCGTCGGCTTCTACGGCCTGGCGGGACTGACTATCGCGACGCAGTTCCGCGAATTCTCTCGCCGGTCGCTGATGGGCCTCAAGCAGGAACACCTCTCGGAACCGCTGCGCGTGTTCAACAAGGTCGGTTCGCGGATAGCGCTCATCGGAATCGCCTTCCTCGGCTTCGAGATCGGAGGGATGATGGTCGGCCTCATCGTCGTCAACGGCCTCGTCGCCCTGCTCGCGCTGTGGTGGCTTCGAACCAACATCTCGCTCCGCGGTATCGTCACCAGGTCGCCGGGCGGGTTCCCGACGAGGGAGCTGTTCAGCTTCAACCACCTCTCGGTGGTTTACATGCTGTTTCTCACGTCGATGTACCACGTCGACGTGTTGATGCTCGCCTCGGTCGTCACCGAGACGCAGGTCGGCTACTACAAGTCCGCGCTGGTCATCACTCAGTTCCTCTGGGTGATCCCGCGGTCCATTCAGTCGATGCTCATCCAGTCCGTCTCGGACCTCTGGGCGAAGGGCCGCATCGACCAGATAAACGAGATCGCGTCGCGAGTCACCCGGTACGGGATGCTCGTCGTCGTGCTGTTGTCGATCGGGCTCGGGGCGCTCGCGAAGGACTTCGTCCCGCTGTATCTCGGTGACGGGTCGATGCCGGTCGTCACGCCGCTCCTCATTCTCCTCCCCGGGACGATCGGATTCGCCATCGTTAGACCGATCCTCGCCATCAGTCACGCGAAGGCGGACATGAAACCGCTCATCGCGGCGACCGGGGCCGCAGCGCTTCTGAACCTCGGCCTCAACGCGGTTCTCATCCCCCGATACGGAATTCTCGGGGCGGCGGTCGCGACGACCGTCGGCTACTCGTCGTTGCCGGTGTTCAACCTCCTCAGCGCCCGTCACCTCGGATTTAAACCGTTCTCGGACGCGCGAGTCGGTCGGGTGTTGGCGACGGGAGCCATCGCGATCGTCCCCATCTACCTCCTCTCGGTGACGCTCGAGAACAGCCTCGTCGCGTTGGCGGTCGTCCCCCCGATCGGGTTCCTCGTCTTCGTGACGACGGCGTTCCTGGTCGGCGCCGTCGGGGTCGACGAGGTGCTGGACGTGATGGGGTCGCTCCCGGGCCCCATAGGGTCGCGCGCATCCGCCGCCCTCGCGAGCGACGGCGGCCCCGGCGGGGTCGGGAGGCGCTCGCGGAGGACCACGTCGTGGACCGACCGACACGCGGACACACTTCAACGCGCCCTCCTCGTCCTCGGTATCCTCCTCTCGATTTCCGGGGTCGTGCTCGCCGCGGGCGTGCCCGGCGTCGACGTGGGACCGTCCATCGACGGCGACTCGCCGATCCCGGATGTGAACAACACCGAACCGGTCACCGACGCGCCGTCGCCGACGAACGAGACGCAGACCACGGACTCGCCGTCGAACACCTCCGACGGTTCGACGGATCAAAGCGGTGACTCATCGACGGACGATCCGCCAACCACGACGGAGAACAGCAGTGCGACAGGGAACGCCACGACGGAGAACAGCAGTGCAACCGAGAACAGCACCACGACTGAGGACAGCAGTTCGACTGAGGACAGCAGTTCGACTGAGGACAGCAGTTCGACTGAGGACAGCAGTTCGACCGAGGACAGCAGTTCGACTGAGGACAGCAGTTCGACCGAGGACAGTTCGACTGAAAACAGCACGACTGAAGACAGCAATACGACCGAAAACAGCACGACTGAAAATAGCACCACGACCGAGAACACTACGACGGAAAATAGTACGACTGAAAACACTACGACCGAGAACAGCACGACTGAAAACACTACGACCGAGAACAGCACGACTGAAAACACTACGACCGAGAACAGCACGACTGAAAACACCACCATGACCGAGAACACTACGACCGAGAACAGCACGACTGAAAACACCACCATGACCGAGAACACTACCACAACGTTGTCATTGACGACGATGGCAACCACAACCGAGAGCGTCACGGCAACGTATAGCGACATGTCGGCGTTCCTGACGGGGCGTCCCACGACGGCGAGGAACTGGCTTCTCTCGTCGTGGCCCCCCACCAGCGGGACGCCGTGGTTTCAGTCGAGTTAGAGCGCAGGCGGAATGCTACAGTCGTTTCGGACGGTGGTTTGGGCCGATTTCGTCGTCAGTCGCCGCGAGCGATAACACTCTCGTCGACGAATCACGGTCATCTCCGGTTGCTTTCACGTAGATTCCATGATCGGTCACGACGGGTGTTTGGGCGAACAGTTCGTCCTCTCCGCCGCTTTCTGGCGGTTCGGCGTACGCCCAAGACACCTCTCCGTCTGCGGTGTCAACGGCGACGACTGTCGGATACTCGCTGATCGGTGCGACGTCGTAGTAGCGACCTGACGCGTCTTCGGTAAGCGGGGCGTCCGTCCCGAGGTACACGTGGCCGTCCGTGGCCGTTGGAGACCCGTAGAGGGGGTAGGGTGAGGTCCAGACCCACTCGCGCGTTCCTGACGCCGTGTCGACCGACCACAGCGATGCGGAGATCGCGGCGTCCACGGAGGAGTCGACTGTCGTGAAGGCGTAGACAGAGCCGTCGGCCACGACGAGCTCACTGAGCGTGTCACGGGGGTCGCCACACGACTGAGTGAGCGAGCAATTCCACTTGACGCTCCCGTCTGCGAGCGACTGGGCGACGAGGGCGTTTTCGTGTTCGGTTTGGGTCGCGTAGTAGATCGTCTCGTCGTGGACGGCTGCGTCAGGCGCGTTGCCGGGTCGCTGCGCTGCGGCGACGTCTGCAGGGAGTTCGTGACGCCACTGTTCGGACCCATCTGCCACGGATAAGCCCACGATATAGCGGGAATCGGGTCCTGCCAGACGGGCGTAGACCGTCTCGTTTCGAACCGCGAACAACGTCGTCGTGGTCAGGTCAGTTTGGCGCACCCACAGCTGCTCCCCCGACTCAGCATCGAAGGCGTTCACGTTGTTGTTCTCCAGATTCTGTGCAACGAGGGTCCCGTCTGCGACCAGTGGATTCCGCCAGTTGTAACTGTCTTGATTCTTCCACTCGAGGGCGCCCGTCTGGGTATCGAACGCGAACACCCCGCCGTATTCCCATTCGCCATCGTTGTTCGACCCATCACTCGCGACGATGACCGTGCCATCACTGACCACTGGTGCGTCGAGCACTCGGCCGACTCCACTGGCTGTCGCGTCATCGCCACGTGACGGCGGGACGTGCTCCCACACCTGTTTACCAGAGTCCTTGTCGTAGGCAACGAGTCGGCTTCGACCCGAGACGTCGTCGAGGAGTTCGGTCGTGAACACGTGTCCGTCACCGACGGCCAGTTCGGTCGGATCGGACGGATTGGTCGATTCCGGCGTGTAGAACCGAGTCGTTACCGACGGACCGACAGCAGCAGCGGTGGCGTACCCGGTTTGCGCGCCGTTACCTCGCCGCATCGGCCAACCGGGAGTGTCGGCTGCGGACCCGTCTTCCGTGGATTCGTCACTCGCCTGTGCGAGGGCAGAGAAACTGCCCGTAGCGAGGAGGGCTGTACCGACAGCACTGCCAGCGGCTTCGAGGACCGATCGACGTGGAATGTCTGTCATGATTCCGAGTGCCGTTTGCTCGGGTGGACGGGTTATTATTCCTCAGATAAAGACGGGGTGACAGTTGCAATCGAACGTGAAAACCGGCAGAGGAGAGTCGAACGGACAGCATAGATCGTGCAATGTGCTAACGTGGATGACAGTGCACGGAGCTACGGCCGATCGATTCACTCCGAAGAGAGCTAGAACGAGTCGGGTGCCCCGCTGAACCGGTTCGCTGTGGCTCGCAAGGGGCCTCTATCAACGACCGAGTCTTCACGGGGGCCTCGCCCTAATCACGTCGACGCAGACTCAGTGCCCCGCCGGAATCGGCTCTGTTCGCCGCTCTTCGAGGACCTCGACGTAGAGGTCCGCGATCTCCTCGCAGACGTTCTCCCACGTGAACTCGTTCGCGTAGGCCTCGATGGCGTCGGCGTCCCAGTCCCGGTCCAACGCCTCGAGGACGGCGTCGGCGAGTTCGTCGTGTGACTCAGGCCCCTCGACGAGCAGTCCGTAGTCGTCGCTCGTGATGACCTCTTCACTGCCGCCGTTTTCCGTTGCGACGACCGGCGTTCCGCAGGCCATCGCTTCCAGTTGAACGACGCCGAAACTCTCGCTGTAACTCGGGAGGACCATCAGGTCGGCGGCGTTCATCCAGTCGTTCAGCGTCTCCGACTCGACGTAGCCGAGGAGCTCCGTCCGGTCGGCGATGCCGAGTTCCTCGGCGAGCGATTCGAGTTCGTCGCGCATCCCGCCCTGCCCGCCGATGACGAGTCTGGCGTTCGGCTCGGCGTCTCGGACTCGCGTCATCGCGCGCATGAGGTGTTGGAACCCCTTCCGCGGCTTCAGCGTCCCGAGGGCGAACACGACCGGCGTGTCGCCGCCGATACCGAGCCGCTCGCGCGCCGATTCGGTCGGAACCCGCTCGAAGATGTCCGTGTCGTACCCGTTCGGAACGTGGACGACGTCGTCGTTGTACGGTTCGAGTTTCGAGCGATCGCGTCGGTTGACGCGGATCAGTCGATCGGCGTCGGTCCACGCCCGTGTCAGTCGGTCGTTGTCGGAGTCCAGCTGTTCCTGGAACCAGTTGCGGTTCGCGTGAACGGTGAGGAGGTACGGGACGTCGAGCTCCTCTTTCAGGCGCGCGCCGACGTACCCCGACGTCCACGACATGTGGCAGTGGATCAGGTCGAACGAGACCGGGTGGCTCTCGAGTTCCGTTCGAACCTTCCGGGCGTGTTGCTGTCCGAGGAAGTGATCGCGGTGGAAGTCGACGGGGAGATACAAGAGGGGCGTCTCGACGACGTGGACGTTTTCCGGGACGTCCGACCGGGCGATCTTCGAGTCTTTGCCGAATCCGTCTCCGCTGTCACCCGGGAGCCGCGAGGCCACGTCCGCGAACCAGTTGTACCTGACACAGACGGTGACCGTGTCGAAGTACTCCGCGAGCACGTCGACCTGTGACTTGACGAAGTGTTTGTACCCGTGCGAGACGACGAGGAGGTTCTTGTCGACCAGCCGGTCCCGGTCCATGGCCTCACGTGTCCGCGCCGGGCCCTTTCTTATCGGGTAGGTAAGCCGAGAGCCGCCTCAGGCGGGCGGCATCTCGGTGTTGTCGACGACGAAGCCTTCCGCCCCCTTGTCGATGTACCCGCCGTAGAGGACGGAGTCCGTGATGACCACGTCAGTGCCATCCGCGTACAGTTTGATGGCTTCCCGACCGCTGTACGACTGCGCAGTGATCTCGTCGAACCGCGTCCGGCCCCCCGAGTTGATGAAGGGGTGGTGCGTCGCCTTGTAGGTCCCGCCAACGAACAGGTTGTCGTCGGCCAGAACCTGGACGCAGCGACGGTAGCTGTCTCCGGGTTGGTCGATGGTCAAGTTCTCGTAGCGGCCGTTTGCCCGCTCGACGCGAAGTGCCTCTCGTTGGGCGTCCCCCGGGGCAGACCCGGTGATGGTGACGTTCTTCAGCAGGACCATCGCGTCTTCCGGGGTGTCGTTCCCCTGGACGAACACTGCGAAGTTCGACCCGTGGATGTCGATGGTCGTGTCGAGGACGTCGACGCTGCCGGAATCGTCGGTCACCTGGATACCGCGAGAACACCCCCCGTCGTCGTTCAACGCGATGGAACAGTTCTGAATCGTCGCCGTCTCGACGTCGTCGAGGACGAGGATGGCGTTCTCTGCCGGGCCGGTGACCTCGACGTGGGTGTTCTCGACGCGGAGGTCGGACCCCTCGTCGAGGCGAATGCCGCGTTGACTGATTCCCGGGACCATCTCGTCGATGACGACCGTGGCGTCGCGAATACTGCTTTGGTACCCCTTGATGCGGATCGAGGAGACGGAGCTGTTCTTGTAGGTTCCGCCCTCGACGTGAACCGTCCCGTGCGCACCCGAGGCGTACAGCCCGTTGTCCGGGAACCGGCCGAGTTCACAGTCCACGACGCGGATCGTCCCCGCGCTGTACGGATCGATGAGCATCCCCGTCGGGCCGAGGTTGATGTCGCCGATGGTGTCTTCGGAGTACGCGCCGCCGTCCGGCGCGCGGAACCGTTCGACGAGTCCGCGTCCGTTCGCCGCGGTCACGCTGAACAGCGCCGGACCGAGCGTGCCGGTGTCGTGCTGTCCCTCGATCGTGACGTCTCGGACTTCGAGCCCGTCGGTGACGTACGCCTCGATGGCGCGGATCCCCGACTGTGCGCCCGTGAAATCGAAGGTGAAGCCTTCGAAGAGGAGGTCGCGACCGGGCGAGTAGATGACGCCGAGCCGGAAGAGCCGAGCCGCCCCGGAGAACTCGCCCGCGGTGACCAAGTTGCCGTCAATCGCGTCGATTCGCCCGTGGCTGATCGTGGCGTTCGGGCCGTAGAACCCGAGGTTGTCGAACCCGGTCACCCTGAGTTGCTCGTTCATCAGGTACCGCCCCTCCGGGAAGACGAGCAGGGTGTCGTCGTCGACGGCGTCCGAGAGAGCGTCGTCGATCGGGACGCCTCCGGTCGGGTCCGCGCCGGCCTCGACGACGTTCACCACGCTGGAGAACCGGTCGAGATACGCCTGCGGAACGTCGACTGTCATCGTGCTTGCTCGGACGCTGGCCACGGGTTTCGTGAGCGTTCCCCCGACCGCGAGCGCGCCGACCGCGCCGAACAGATAGCTTCGTCTGGTGATGTTCGAGCCGGCGGTGTCGTCCCCCTCGCGGGCCGACCCGGACGCTGAGATATTTTCCTTCACCTAGGAGCGAACGGGCTCCCCCGGTCACTCTCTTTCTCTTCAAATAGACATTCTTTAAATACAGACAGTCTTCAACTCTTGAGATTCGATCGGTCGTGACGGTTACTCGGTGGGAACCGTCGTGTCGTACGTGTCGTCGTCTACCTGCATCTCGAGCGCCTGATTATCGTCGTGGTCGAAGACCGTTCCGAGGAGGAGGAACGCGGCGCCGAAGAGGAGTCCGATGGCCCAACTGCCGGTGCCGGACGGTCCGTCGCCGTCGCCGGAGAGCCCCGAGCCGGCGAGGCCGAGGGCCGAGATGCCCGAGACGGCGGTTCCGAGGAGGTAGAACGCCGCCAGCGGGTGGAAGTCGCGGAGCATGTACTTGTTTTTCACCCGCCAGAAGTAGTTCTGGAGCAGCATCCCCGAGACGCGCGGGATGTACTCGCCGTAGTCGATGTGACTCTTCCAGTCGTCGTCGTACAGGTACTCGGCCGAACACGCGACGTCGGCGACGCGGAGGTTCTCCGTGTTGAGTTTGACGAGCAGGTCGTTGCAGTACCCGTAGTATTCGTACATGCTCTCGATGTCTGCCTCTTTCAGCGCCTCGTGGGAGATGGCGGTGTACCCGTTCTGCGGGTCCATCGTCTTCCAGTACCCGCTCGAAATCTTCGTCAGGTACGAGAGCACGGAGTTACCGACGAGGCGGAAACTCGGCATGGCCGCCAGGTCGTCGCTCTTCATGAAGCGGTTGCCTTTCGAGTAGTCGGCGTCGCCTTCGGCGATGGGGTCGAGGTACTTCGCGAGCTCGTTGGGGTCCATCTGCCCGTCGCCGCCGAGGACCGCGGTGATATCGACTCCGTCCTCGAGCGCCCGGAGGTAGCCCGTCTTGAGCGCCCCGCCGACGCCGCGGTTCTCGTCGTGTTGGATGGGAACGATGACGTCGTCGTAGGCCGGCGATTCGGGGGTGTGGTCGGCGTTGAACGCGTCGGCAGATTCAACGATCTCGTTCCACGTCCCGTCGGTGGATCCGTCGTCGATGACGTACGCGACGTCGACGAACGAGGGCATCGTGTCGATGACGGCTCCGACGTATCCCTCTTCGTTGTACGCCGGCACGACGACGGCGATTGAGTTGTCTTTGTACATTTGAGTGGTGCGCTATCAGTCAGTTGGCGCCTACTGGACGTTATTATAGGCATCGTAGTGTGTCGTGCCGAACTGACGGCGAGTAGTCACGAATCTCCGGCATGTCAGCTTCGCGGTCTTACTATCTATATAATAACCCGTCTACCTCGGTGACGACGACGTATCGATGACCGAGAGACGTGAGAGCGTTTCGCATCCGATATGTCTCGAGGTGCGTCTCGAAGACTCTCGACTGATCTTATCCTCGTTCACCGCGTCGCATCAGGGTCCGGTGACACTGGCGTTCCAACCGACGCAGGGACTCGGATGGGACTGCGCGTTCGTCGCCGTCGAGGAGAGCGACGTTGCGGGAAGCGACATCGAGCGGCTGAGGACCGAGCTGGAGCGTGATCCCACGGTGACGGAAGCGGAGTATATCGGAACGATCGGCGACGAAAGCCGGTTCAAAGTCCTCTTCGAGGGCGGAGTCCCGCTCCTTCCCCCGGAGACGACTGAGATGGGCGTACACGTCATCTCCGCTCGGCACGCCGATGGGGATTGGAACATCCTGATGCACGTTCCCGCCCACTCGACGCTGCACCGCATACAGTCCCATTATCACGACCACGGGATCACGTTTCGCGTCAAACGACTTCACGTCGCTCGAGAGACGGATATCGGTGCCGAGACGACGCTGCCACCGGGACAGCACAAAGCGCTGCTCGTCGCCTACCGAAACGGCTACTTTCAGGTCCCTCGGGACGTCTCACAGGAGGAAATCGCCGACGAGCTCGACATCTCAAAGTCGGGTGTGTCACAGCGCCTTCGTCGAGCGATCGACCGTCTCATCGAAGCGACGCTGGACCCGTAATAGGCCCCGTCAGTCGGCGGTAACGCTGTCGTCGGTGGCGGGCCGGAGAGCGCTCCGCGTACGCGTCGGGGACCGACCGGAGCCGATTAGAGGAACCAGTTGCCGTCGTAGTCGACGTCGACGGTACCGGACTCCCAGACGCCGTTGTAGAGTGTGGATTCGACGATGTCGACGCCCGAGGAGCCGTCGAGTATCTTCATCCCCTCGTCGTCGCCGAGCGACCGCGCAGTGATTCCGCGGACCCTCGTCCCGTCGGCGTCGTTGACGAGCGGAATGTGCGTCGTCTCGAGGTCGCCCCAGCGGAAGGTACAGCCGTCGCCCGTGACCTTGATACCGCGTCGGTAGTCGTCGCCCGTCTGCTCGACGTCGAACCGATCGAACGTCCCGTTACCCCGCTCGATACGGACGGCGTGGCGACCGTTGGAGCCGTCGCCGCTCCCCGTGACGCTCGATTTCAGGACGTACACCGGATCCGCGTCCGCGCTGCTCGGCCCCTGGACGTGGAGCGCCTGACCGGGCGTGTTGAACTCGATCTCGGTGCCGATGATGTCGATCTTTCCCGCGTTCGGCGAGACGGAGACCGCCCTTGTGGGGGTCTCGCCGTCGACGACGACCCGCGAGTTCTGAATTCGTGCCCACTCGACGCCGTTCAGAACGCTGATCGCATGGCCGTTGGGCTCCGTCAGGTGAACGTCCGTGTTCTCTATCCAGTTGTATTTCCCGCCGTCGAGGCGGATCCCGCGCTGGTTCGCGTCGCTGTCGCGTCGATCGTCGACGATGACCGTGGCGTCGTGGATCGAACTGTAGTCACCCGAGAGCCGGATGCTCGCGATGTTACTGTTCTTGAAGAGGCCTCCGTCGACGACGACTCGTCCGCCCTCGGTCGAACAGTAGAGGCCGTTATCCGGCCACGGGCCGACCTCACAGTCGCGAACCCAGATTTTGCCGTCGTGGTGCGAGGTGACGATGATCCCCGTCGGCCCCACGTTGATATCTCCCGACGTGTTCGCCGAGAACTCGCCCCCGTCCGGTATCCGGACGTTCGCGATGGTTCCGATACCGGACGGGTCGGTGATATCGAAGAGGAACGGGCCTTTGTTTCCGCTGTCGTGTTCCCCGCGCACTTCGAGGTCCTCGACGAGCAGATCGTCGCTGACCTGTGCCTGCAGCGCTCGCAGACCGGTGTCGTCGGCCGTGAAGTCGAAGTCGAACCCCTCGACGTAGAGGTCCTCCCCCGGCTGGTCGAACGTCCCCAGTTTGAACAGCCACTGCCCGTCGTAGTCGGCCGCCGGGACGATGGTCGCGTTGTCCCCGCGAAGGTCGAACCCACGGAAGCCGACGTGGCGGACGGTGTCGTCCATCAGGTATTCCCCCTCCGGGAAATACAGCGTCGTCCCGTCGTCGAACGGTATCGCGTCTAAGACCGGGTTGATAGACTCCCCTCCCGTCGGATCCGCTCCCTCCTCGACGACGTTTATCCAGTCGTCTTCGGCGGTCGCGGTTCCCGCGAACGAGAGCGCCCCGAGTACCCCTCCGATTCCCTGTACTGCTCGCCGACGCGTTAGTCTCTCACTGCCTTCATCTACGCTCGTCTTGCGCATCGGGTGAATCTGACAGAGTCCGCCTATTGAGTATTTTCGGGGTTTATCGCACTATTCAGCTGGAAAATGCGGATTGAAGTACATATGCCCATGTCGATTCTCGCATCGAGGCGCGTGTGTTACGATATGTCGGGGGCGACGGCGCGGAATCAGCGGCCCGCGTCGACGATCCGTCGAACTCGACGAATCCCGGGCGTCCCGTCGAGCACCCAGAGGACGACGACGCACGCGAAAACCCCGCCGTATCCCAGGACCAACACGAGGTTCTCCGGGTCCGTCATCTGCGCGACGAACGACCCGAAGTAGGTCGCGAAGCGTTCGATAAACCCGAGGCGAGTCTCGTAGGCGTCGAACGTCACGACGGGCCAGAGGAGGCGTCCGAGGTTCGGGCCGTTCGCTCGGAGAGCGAGGGCGTCACCGGCGAGGTGCGAGCCGTAAGACAGGAGGAACGCGGCCGCGACGCGCGCCCGGTTCCGCGTCCACAGCGCGCCCGCGACGAGGGCCGCGACCGGAAGGCCGATCAGCACCGAGTGTGCGGGACCGTACCCCGACGGGACGACGCCGAGCGTCCACGACAGCGTCTTGTCGACGAGGTCAGGCGCCTGCGTCGCCAGCGCGAGAGTCAGCCCTTCGGTGTCGCTGATAGGCTTTCCCCAGGCGATCCGATGCAGGACGGAGTACCAGACGTAGCCGAAGATCAGGTGCTCCCACGGCCACATCAGGCGCTCGCGCCCCCAGTCGGCGGCGACCGAATCGCCGGCGTACCGCCGTCGCCGTCGCCGACGGTGACGACCAGTTGGACGGTCCGGTAGGCGTTCTGGCGGGTCGGGTTCTCGGGGGCCTCACCCCGGTAGACGTGGAATACGAGTCGGAGCGAATCACCCGACATCGTGGGCGTCACGTCGCGCTGGAGGTACGCCGTCTCCCCGTCTTCGACCGACTGTTGCGCCCGCCAGAGCTCGCGCTTCTCGACGACTCGCGACCCGTTGGCGGTTCTGTCTAACCGCTGGAGTTCACTGACCACGGTGTACCTCTGGGTCTGGTGTTCGTGGTTCGCGATAGCGAGCGTCGTCTGGGTGGGTTCACCCCGCGTGAGCTGCTGCGGATACCCGCCGGCGTCGTACTCGGACCCGTTCTCGGTCACGAGGTACGCTTCGGTGAACTCCGCGTCGGGAGACTGCGTCTCGACCATAGCGAAGCCCACGCTGCTGAGGAACAGGAGGACGCTCACGACGACGAGCACGTGGACGACGAGCGAGATCGACGACCCGCGAGACCCGCCGGAGAGCGGTGATCTGGTGTCGCCAACCGCGTCCGGCAGGCTTCCCAGCGCGACGGCGAGGGAGGGGAGCCCGGCGCGCGTTTCTCTCGGGAGCGTCGCTCGCCGCACGATGGCGACGGCGGTGAACAGCATCGTCACCGCGAACGCGCCCACGCCGGTGATCGGCGCGGCGAAGCCGAGTCCGAGGAAGTTCGTGATCAGCGCGATGCCGCCGACGATAGCGAGGCTCAACGCCGCCGCGAGGGCCAGCCGGACCGAGAAGAGGAGGCCCGCGGTGTGCGTTGTCGGGCGCGTCAGCGCCTGGTCGGCGTCCATCCTATCGGATTCGACGTCCGAACGTCGCTCCGGGAAGACGGCCGCGAGGACCGCGTATCCCGGGTAGAGGACGATGAGCGGGACGACGAAGAGACTTCGGAGGATCGACCCCGGCACGCCGAGGAGGATGACCGCGAGTGCGGTCACCGCGCCCACGACGACGAGGAGCAAGTCGAGTGTCCACCGGGGGTGAGACGTGTTCATCGACCGCGGCTTGTCGTGCCCACCTCAAAAATGGCCGAGATCGTTCACACCCGAAACACGGCGAATACAGCCCTTACGGAGCCGATAAGGACGGTATCTAAACACCGGCCGTACCCCCGTGAAGCGAGCGATACGCCGATATTTCGACGAGTCGCCCGGCGGCGTCTCGGTGGAATTCGCCCTACGAAACCCCCAATGTGGCACGCTCACGGGCGCTCTGGGCCTTACTGTCCCGATAATAATGGCTCTCTCGTGTGACCGGTAGTTCGAGTCGCGGGCTACGGCGGTCCGCGGAGTGATACACAGATGCGTACCAGAATCAAATTCGCCGCGTTGCTCGTCGCACTGCTCGTACTCGCTACCACCCTCCGCTCGACCGACGACGGGTCGAGTCCGAACGGGACCGAGGCGACCGTCGACTCGACAGGGCCATGAGCTCGTACGTCACGGGAACCGGGTGTGAGATCGACGACGACGTTACCATCGGCTATCCCGCCGGTGATGACCCCGAGCGGACGGTCATCGGGGACGACGCGACGATTCGCTCCGGAACCGTCATCTACAGCGACGTCGAGATCGGTGACGGATTCGCCACGGGCCACGACGCGCTCGTGCGGGAGGACACCCGACTCGGCGACGACGTGGTCGTCGGCACCAAGACCGTCGTCGACGGGACCTCAGTCGTCGGCTCGAACGTCAGCCTCCAGAGCCGCGTCTACGTGCCCACCGACACCCGCATCGGCAACGACGTCTTCGTCGGCCCCGGGTCGGTGCTGACGAACGACCCGTATCCGGTCCGCCAGGACATCGAGATGGTCGGCCCGACGCTCGAGGACGGCGTCTCCGTCGGCGGCAACGCGACCGTGCTCCCCGACGTGACCGTCGGCGAGGACGCGTTCGTCGCCGCCGGGGCGGTCGTCACCGAAGACGTACCGCCGGAGACGCTGGCCGTCGGAACGCCCGCTGAACACCGTCGGCTGCCGCCGAAACTGCAAGCAGAGAACTCGATATGAGCTCACAAACAGCCCTGACTAACCTCTACGGTTCGACTCGCTCCGAAGACGAACAGATCGCTGCACTCACCTCCGGTGACGTCCCGGTCGGCGTCTACGGACTCGGCAAGATGGGCCTCCCGCTCGCCTCGGTCTACGCCGACACCACCGGCAACGTGACCGGTGCGGACATCGACGGCGACGTCGTCCGCGAGATCAACGGCGGACGAAGCCACATCGTCGGTGAGCCCGGTCTCGGGGACCTCGTGGAGGACCTCGTCGCGGACGGCGCGCTCACCGCGAGCACCGAACCCCGCGAAGTCGCCGAAGCGGCGGCCGTCCACGTGGTTATCGTCCCGACGCTCGTCGACGAGGACGACCGCCCGGACCTCTCGGTCATCGAGGCGGTGACCGACGCCATCGGCAGGGGGCTCGACGAGGGCGACCTCGTCATCTTCGAGTCGACGCTTCCGCCGCGTTCCTGTCGCGACGTCCTCCTCCCCCAGCTCGAGGCCGAAAGCGGCCTCTCGCTGGGCGAGTTCGGCCTCGCGTTCTGTCCCGAGCGGACCTCCTCCGGGCGCGCGCTCGAGGACATCCGCGGCGCGTACCCGAAAGTCGTCGGCGGTGCCGACGCCGAGAGCGCCCGCGCCGCGGCGCTCATCTACGACCAGATCTCCTCGAACGAGGTCATCACCGTCTCGGACACGACGACGGCGGAAGCGGTCAAGGTGTTCGAAGGCGTCTACCGCGACGTCAACATCGCCCTCGCGAACGAGCTCGCGACCCACGCCGACGAGTTCGGGATCGACGTCACCGAGGCCATCGACGTGGCCAACACCCAGCCCTTCTGTGAGATCCACACGCCTGGCGCCGGCGTCGGCGGCCACTGCATCCCCTACTATCCGCAGTTCCTGATCAAGCAGTTCGAGACCGAGGCGCCCCTCATGCGGACCGCTCGCGACGTGAACGACGAGATGCCGCACGTCACCGCACAGACGGCGCTCGACGAGCTGCGGGCGCGCGGCGTCGACCCGGAAGACGCCTCCGTCCTCGTCCTCGGACTGACCTACCGGGCCGGCGTCGAGGAGATTCGCAAGACGCCGGCGCTCCCCGTCATCGAGCATCTCGACGACGCGGGCGCTGGCGTGTTCGCGAGCGACCCGATTCTCGACGACACCGCCGTCTTCGAGGACGCGGGCGCGACCATCGTCGGTGACGTGAACGGCCACGACCTGTCGGTGGACGCCGTCGTCCTCGTGACCGCTCACGAGTCGTTCGACTACCTCGACGTCCCGGAGCTCGGCGTCGACTCCCGCCCGGTCGTGTTCGTCGACGGGCGACAGGCCGCGACCGAGTACCGCGACGACGAGGACGTCGCCTACCGAGGAATCGGTCTCCATGACTGAGACCGTCTGCGTCGTCGGGCTGGGCTACGTCGGCCTGCCGTTGGCCATCGAGTTCGACGACGCCGGGAAGTCGGTCATCGGCTACGACGTGGACCCCGACAAGGTCGCCGATCTCGACGCCGGGATCGACCCGACCGGGGACGTCACCGACGAGGGCGTCGCGAGCTCCGACGTGACGTTCACGACCGCCGAGTCGCGGATCTGGGAGGCGGACTACGTCATCGTGACGGTGCCGACGCCGGTCGACAGCATGGAGAACCCGAACCTTCAGTACGTGGAGTCGGCCGCCGAGACCATCGGCGGACACGTCTCGCCCGGAACGACCGTCGTCCTCGAGTCGACGGTCTACCCCGGCGCGACGGAGTCCGTCCTCGCCCCGGCCCTCGAGTCCGAGTCGGAGTTCACCGTCGGCGAGGACGTCTTCGTCGGCTACTCGCCGGAGCGCGCCTCGCCCGGTGACACCGGACGGAGCGTCAGCGACGTGGTCAAGGTCGTCGGAGCGAACAGCGAGGAGGTCCGCGAGGACCTCGCCGACCTCTACGGGAGCATCGTGGACGCCGGTATCCATCGGGCGCCGGACATCGAGACCGCGGAGGCGTCGAAGGTCATCGAGAACGTCCAGCGGGACATGAACATCGCCCTGATCAACGAGCTGGCCATCGCCTGCGACCACATGGGGCTGACGACGAAAGACGTCCTCGAGGCGTCCGGGACCAAGTGGAACTTCCACGACGAGTACTCGCCCGGGTTCGTCGGCGGGCACTGCATCCCCGTCGACCCGTTCTACCTCACCTATCAGTCGAAGCGCGACGGGTTCTCGCCGAAACTCGTGTTGCAGGCGCGCGAGATCAACGAGTACGTCCCCGTCCACGCCGCCCGCAAGACGGTCAAGACGATCAACGACGCCGGTCGGGTCCTGCAGGACACGCGCCTGTTAGTCCTGGGTCTCGCCTACAAACCCGGCGTCGGCGACATCCGCAGTTCCGAAGTCGGATCGATGATAGAGAAGCTAGACGAGTTCGACATCGACTGCGTGGGGTACGACCCGCACGCGAACCCGGAGGAGTCGCGGGACGTCTTCGACATCGAGGTGACCGAATCGGTCGACCTCGCGGCCTACGACGGAGTCGTCGTCGCGACGGCCCACGAGGAGTTCTCCGGCTACGAACTCGAGTCGATGGCGTCGGCGCTCGATTCCGACCCGGTCATGGTCGACGTGGCGGACGTGTTCGACGCCGACGAGGCCGCCGAGCACGGGTTCCACTACGCACAGCTGTGAGTGATTGACATGGATGTCCTCATCACGATCCAGCATCCCGCGCACGTCCACTTCTTCAAGCACGCCATCGAGGAGCTGGAGGAACTCGGCCACGAGGTCTACGTCCGCGCGCTCGACAAGGACGTCGCGTTGTCGCTCCTGAACGGATACGACATCGACTACGAGGTCGTCGGGTCTCGCGGTGGGTCGCTGGCCGGTACGGCGGTGTCGACGCTCGCGATCGAGTACCGCCTGTACCGCGACGCGAGAGCGATCGGCCCCGACGTGATGACGGCGATCGGCGGTATCGAGGCCGCACACGTCGCGAAGCTGATCGACGCGGACAGCGTCATCTTCACCGACACCGAGCACGCGACGCTGTCGAATCGGTTGACGTTCCCCTTCGCGGACGAGATCGCGACGCCCGACTGTTATCTCGACGACGCCGGCCCCAACCAGTACCGATACCCGAGTTACCACGAGCTCGCCTACCTCCACCCCGACCGGTTCGACCCGGATCCGTCCGTGCTCGACGAACTCCCCGTCGACGCCGACGACACCTACGCAGTCCTTCGGTTGGTCAGTTGGGGTGCGGCGCACGACGTCGGCGACGAGGGACTCGCCGACCTCACGGAACTGGTCGATCGCCTCGAGGAGACGGGGGCGGACATCCTCGTCTCGGCCGAGGACGACGCACTCCCCCCGGGGCTCGACGGGTACGGTATCGACATCGACCCGAACCTCATCCATCACGTTCTCGCGTACGCCGATCTCTTCGTCGGAGAGAGCGGGACGATGGCGTCCGAGAGTGCCGTCCTCGGCACGCCGTCGGTGTACGTCCACAGTGCGAACCCCGGCCTCATGCGTGACCTCTCGGCGCACGACCTGCTGTTCGGGTATCACGGTGAGCGTCGGAACGAACGCGCCGCGAGTCGGGCAGTCGACATCCTCGAGTCGCCGGAGATTGACTGGGAGCAGCGCCGCCGGGACCTCCTCGACCAGAAGACCGACGCGACGGACGTCGTCGTCGATCGAGTGCTCTCGGCCGCCAAGTAGCCTCGAATCCGCCGTCCGCCGGACGTGATGCGTCACCGGTCGAACGACCGAACGACGTTCGGAACGGCTCGTCGCGATCGGACGCGCGTCGCCGGCGGCGTCGTCTCTGTTCTCGCGTTCGTCGTCCCGGGCGTGAGCGAGTCGTCCCGTGTGAGTCCGGGCGGGTCGTCGGCGGACCGGGTCCCCACCGGGAGTCGAGGTCGGGGAGTACCCGTCCGGCCCGTCGCGCTGAGCGTGCGGCCACGCACAGAGACCCCGATCCGGCTATACGGTCGAATTTCGACGGGAGAGCACATTTATCGGCTACATAATAAGGGGCCTATGGCGCCCGTACTCTCCTGATGACGCTACCAGATACAGCTCGACGTTCCGGTCGGGAGCGGGACGTGACCGTGATGGTGACGGGTGCCGGCACGCCCGGTGCTTTGGGCATCATCAAGGCCGTCCGCCGGACCGATGCGTTCGATCCTCACATCGTCGGCGTCGAAACGATCCCCGACGCGAGCGGATTCCCCCTCGTTGACACCGCGGAGACCGTCTCCGCGGGCGACGACTTCATCCCGGACGTGATTGACGTCGCGCGGCGTGAGGACGTCGACGTGGTGTTCCCGCTCCAGCCGACGGACCTCCGGTCGCTCTCCGAGGCGAAGCCCAGATTCGAGAGCGAGGGTATCGAGGTGATGGTCTCGGATCCCGGAACGTTGTCCACCGCGACGGACACCGGGCGACTGTACGACCATCTCGTTCGACATGGCCATCACATCGTACCGGAGTTCTACCGCGTCTCGACCTGCGACGAGTTCGTCGACGCGGTTCGCGCGCTCGGATACCCCGATCGGCGCGTCTGTTTCAAGCGCTCCGACGGCGACGAGGTACGCGTCCTCGACTCGGAGGCGGACCGCTCCAACGTCCTGCTGGATACGCAGCCGAACAACACGGTGAACACGCTGGACGGCGTCCTCCCGGTTTTCGAGGAGACCGAACCGTTTCCGGATCTCATCGTGACGGAGTATCTCCCGGGCGACGAGTACAGCGTCGACGTCGTCGCCCGCGAAGACGACGTTCCGGTTACGGTCTCTCGTTCTCACGACGAAATCGATGCCGGACGCTCGTACACGGGGACGATCGAAGAGGCGCCGGAACTCATCGAAAGCGCGCGCCAGATCTGCGCGCTCCTCGACGTAGAGTACAACGCCAACGTCCGGTTTAAGTACGCCGCCGACGGCACGCCGAAGCTCGTCGGGGTCAACCCGTACCTCTCCGAGTCCGTCACCGCGTGTGTCGGTGCAGGCGCGAACATCCCCTCACAGAGCGTGCAGCACGCACTCGGCTGGGACCTCCCGGAGGTCACCGTCGATTGGGGGACGCACGTCACCCACGACTGGCAGGAGATCGTCTTCCGCCCCGAGAAGAGCCCGACAACAATCTAACGACCCGCCGAGTCGGCATTCTCTGACTCGGCACTCACACCTCGATACATGAATCCGATTTCATCGATACACGGACGGTTACGACAGGCAGAACTCGACGTACTGGTAGCGATTGTCGGCCTGGTGCTCGCCCTCGGGATGTTCCCCCTGCGGTTCCTGTCGTCACAGATATTCATCGTGACGCTCCCGCCGATATTGGGTGTCGGCTGTCTCCTCTACCTCGCGGCGGCCCGCGGGACCCGGACGACTGACGGACTCCCGACGCTGACGCCGTCAGCGACGAGACTGCTCTCCGTCGGCGTCTTCCTCGGCCTCGCCGCGATGGTCTTCTTGGCCGCGTTACAGGGGCAGCGAAGCGTCCTGTTCATGGACGTCGGCGGCGTCGTCGGGGTCCTGCTCCTCGGGCAGATACTGCTCGCACCGGACGAGGAGCTGCGCCCGGGAGTGTTCCTCGCGCAGGTCATCGTGTTCTCGTTCGTCGTCCGATTCGCCGCGCTCTACACCACGACGGGGTACGTCGGCATCGACATCTGGTCGCACACGACGTTCATCGAGACGATACTCCGGACCGACTCGCTGTCGGCTATCAGCGAGATCAAGTACTACGCGTCGCCGCTGTACCATCTGCTCGCCGCGACGTCCACCAATCTGTTAGGCCTGTCGCTGCGGAACGCGCTGTACCTCTCTCTCGGCGTCGTGATGCCGCTCATTCCGCTGTTCGTCTACGGCACGGCCCGTCTGCTCGTGCCGCTCCGGTGGTCGCTCGCGGCGGCGGCGCTCTACGCGATGGGCGACCAGGTCATCCGATGGGGAATCCACCTCATCCCGACGAGCATGGGACTCGTGTTCTTCCTCGCGTGCATGTACAGTCTCGTGCGGATCACCCACGCCAGCGAGCGATGGCGCGACTTCGGTCTGCTCGTACTATTTAGCACCGCCATCATCCTCACGCACCAGGTGTCGTCGTTCATCATGCTAGTGTTGCTCTTCGCGGGGCTCGCCGCGCAGATACTGCTCCAGTTCAGCTTCTTCACCGAGGAACCGGACGCCCTGTCGTTCACTGGCGGGGGGTCGAACCCGGTGAACCTCATCGGTCTCGTGGGGTTCAACCTCGGGCTCATCGTCTTCACGTGGTCGCTGACCCCGTACAAGGGCGACACCTTCCTCGAGACCGTCCTCAGCTACCTCTACGTGAACTTGTTCAACGCCGGGTTCCTGACCGGTGTCAGCGGGAGCGGGGGGTCCGAGGGCGCCTCCGGCGTCGCCGGCGGCGGCGGGCAGACGCTCCTCTCGCAGATGTCGACGTACGTCACCGAAGCGGGATTCCTCCTGCTGATCTTCGCAGGCGTCTTGGGGTGTCTCACCGTCCTCAAGCGGTCGCGTGCGACACAGACGACGTACACCTTCGTCGGTGCCATCGTCGCGATGCTGTTCGTCGTCCTCGGCCTCCCGCTGTTCGGTATCGAGAGCTTCGTGCCGGGCCGCTGGATCGGGTTCCTCTACGCGCTCCTCGCCATCGTCGGCGTCCTCGGGTTCCGTCACCTCGCGAACCGAACGTCGCTCAAGGTCGCCGGCGTCGTCCTGCTCATGCTCGTGCTGATCTACCCGAACGTGATGATCATGTCGAACGACGGCGCGATGGACAGTCCGGTGTTCTCGGACCAACACGAACGGCTCTCGTACACCGACCAGGAGCTCGCCGCGGTCGACACGTACGGCAACGCCCGTCCGACCGACGAAGGAGGCGAGATCTACACCGACTTGCCGTACGGGACAGTGTGGGAACGAACAGACGCGCATCCGGCCGAACCGCTCCCCGCGGAGGCGGGACGGCCGGTGCCGCAAGGGACTTCGGTGTACCGGGACTACCAGTCCGAGAGCGCCTCGTACTTCATGAACAGTCAGACCGAGGCGGCAACGAACCTCAACCCGTCGAAGACGGACGTCTGCCCGTCGACGACCAACCACGTCTACGCGAACGGGCAGGTCACCGTCTGCACGCTGCCCGGGTCCTGATCGACCGCGGCCGCTCTTCTCGGATCTCGCGTCCCCGCCGCGCCGACGGACGGTCGTCCTGCGGAACGCGAAGCGCGGATCGGTCAGTGCGTCTCGACGGACGGTCGAACCGCCGTCGGCGACGATGCCACGCGGTGCGTTCCTCGCGTTGCGGCGACGCCCCGCGAGGGACGGTCGACCGTCTACTCGGGGTCGGCGTGTTCTTCCGCGGGGTTTCCGGACGGGTCGAGGAGAATCCGCCCGCGACGGTCGGCACGGAACACGCGTCAACCGCTGAGCGCCTGCGGCTGGAAACGGTGCGAAAACACGGGAGTTGCCTCCGCGAAGCGGCTCTCGTCCGACTGCTCGGGTTCGTTGGAGTCCGCGGCCGCGTCTAGTTTCCGTCGGTCGCGGTGCCGTTACCGCCGGACGAGTCGTCGCCGGATCCCGACGCCCCGTCGGCCGCCCGTTCGAACTGCTCGCGGGTCGACTCGGGGTCGACGGTCGGTGCCGTCACGGAGTCGCCGTAGGCGACGCGCGGAACGGTCGTGATCTCGAGTCCGTCGGCGCGTTCGGCGGACTGTTCGACGCTCCGATTGTACGTTCGGGAGCGAATGGCCTGTCGGATCTGGTCGAGTCCGTCGACGTCCGCGTGCTCGGCGAAGCGAACGAGGTTGTCGGTCGTCGCCCACTCGAATCGCCCCTGCGGCTGGTTGGCGAAGACGTACGCGAAGTAGTCCCAGAACGACGACGGGTCGATGTCCCAGACGGCGAGGCCCGCCTCGGTCGCTCTCGGCGCGTCCTCGCCGAGATACGGTTCGCCGTCTACGTACGCCACGTTTCGGAACTCGACGGAGACGTCGCCGGTGGCGACGAAGTCGTCGACGAGGTCGTCGAACTGTTCGTTGACGAACTCCTGCGTGTACGGGCACTTCCAGTTCCCGTAGAGGGTGACCGTCGTGTCGGCGGTCCCCAGCGTCGGATATCGTTGACGCGGTCGCTCTTCGAGGAGGGAGCTGCTCGGCACGTCGATGTCCGGTTCGGAGATCGTCTCCGGCCGGTCGCCCGGGGCCACTTGATCGTCGGTCGCGGTCCCGTTTTCGGTCGCGGCATCGCTCTCGGTCGCGTTCGTCGCGGTGTTCTGTGGCGCCGAGGCGTTCGTCGACGTTCGTTCGGGCTCCGAGTCGGTCTGATCGACGACGCTCGCACAGCCGCTCAGTACCGGCACCGCGGCGACCGCTGATACTCCGAGCAACCGTCGTCTGCTCACCGGGTTGTCGTCCATACATACTACCCGGGCGTGAACGACATTATTATCGGTCGTGTAAGGCGTGCTGGAAGGCGTTCTCGCTTCTGACGTCGTGCCTAAACCGGGAGCAACGGAGCACGGACGGGATCCGTCCGGAAACCGCTCGACTCGGCGGCCATGAGTCCTCGGTTGTCAGCCGTATCGTCCCTTAGCGCATCTATAGTAATGGGGCTCTCAGCGCATGGAGGTTGTCAGGGGCAACCCGTCCGCCCGCGGACCCCGATAACCATGAAACGCCAGACTCAACGCTCGGCTGCGACGAACCAGACCACACCGACCAGTTCGAATGCAAAGACCGGTCGTACAGACCGCCGCGCCCCCGCCCGTAGGGAGGTGCGCTGATATGTGTGGCATCATCGCCCACATCGGGGACGAGCGAGTGCTGAATCCGATCGTGACCGGCCTCGAGAAGCTCGAATACCGCGGCTACGATTCGGCGGGGATCGCGGTGAAGAACGGGTCCGGACTCGACGTCTGGAAGTGCTCGGGCCGCGTCTCGGACCTCAAGGAAACCATCGACGGCGAGGAGTCCAAAGCGAACCTCGGTATCGGCCACACGCGGTGGAGTACTCACGGTCCGCCGAGCGACGAGAACGCACATCCGCACACGGACGGTTCAGACCGCGTCGCCGCCGTTCACAACGGCATCATCGAGAACCACGAGTCCATCAAGGAGCGGCTGATCGAGGAGGGGTACGAGTTCACGAGCGACACCGACACCGAGGTCATCCCCAACCTCATCGCGTACTACCTCGACCGAGGGAACGAAGCGCTCAGCGCGTTCGAGCAGACGATAGACGACCTAGAGGGGAGCTACGCCATCGCGGTGATCGTTGACGGCATCGACTCCATCTTCGCCGCCCGCCGAGGGTCGCCACTCGTCCTCGGTATCGAGGACGAGAGTTACTACCTCGCAAGCGACGTTCCGGCGTTCCTCGACCACACGGACGAGGTCGTCTACCTCGAGGACGGCGACAGCATCGAAGTCCGGGAGGAGCGGGTCAACTTCATCGACGAGAACGATCAGACGGCCCAACACGAGATCGAGCAGGTCGACTGGCAACCCGAGGAGACGGGCAAGGGCCAGTACGACCACTTCATGCTGAAGGAGATCCACAGCCAACCGACCTCGCTTCAGAAGACCGTCGAGGGCCGTCTCGACACCGACGCCGGTACCACGGACCTCGACATCGACAAGGACCTCTCCGACATCGACACCGTCCACCTCGTCGGATGTGGTACCTCGTACCACGCCGCCCTCTTCGGGGCGAGCCTGCTGAACCGCTGTGACGTCTCCGCGCGAGCGATCCGTGCCAGCGAGTACGAGGCCAACACCGGTACGCCGCCGGGGAACAGACTCTTCGTCGCCGTCACCCAGAGCGGCGAGACGGCCGACACGCTCGGTGCGCTCTGGCAGGCCAACGAGGCGGGCGTCGAGACGCTCGCAGTGACGAACGTCGTCCAATCGACGGCGGCGCGGGAGGCGGACGAGGCCCTGTACATCCGCGCGGGGCCCGAGATCGGCGTCGCGGCGACGAAGACGTTCTCGTCGCAGGCCGTGCTGCTCACGATGCTCAGTCAGCACCTCGCTCGCGTTAACGAGAGCGGGAATCGGGTCGAGGACGCGGACGAACTCGTGGCGGACCTCATGGAGCTGCCTGACGAGGTCGAGCACATTCTCCAGTCGAGTGACACCGCCCGATTGGCGCGGAAGTTCCTCCACAGCGAGTCCTACTTCTTCATCGGCCGCGGCCTCGGCTGTTCGGTCGCGAAGGAGGGCGCGCTGAAGTTCAAGGAGATCACCTACGAACACGCCGAGGGGTTCGCTTCCGGCGAACTCAAACACGGCCCCCTGGCGCTCGTCACTGAGAAGACGCCGGTGTTCGCGGTCTGTGCCGAGGACAACGAGAAGACGGTGACGAACGCGAAGGAAGCCCAGGCGCGAGGCGCATCGATCGTCGCCGTCTCGCCGCCCGACCACGGCATCGTCGACACCGCCGACGACCACCTCTACGTGCCCGACCTGCACTCCGTCTGTTCGAACCTCCTGGCGAACGTTCAGCTGCAGCTGCTGTCGTACCACTGCGCGACCGAGCTGGATCGGGCCATCGACAAACCGCGTAACCTCGCGAAGAGCGTCACCGTCGAATGACACCGATTTTCAACCGTCCCTACGAACGATGAACAAGGAACTGTTTGGCGTACTCGACGACGACGGCGCGTTCAACGAGCTAGCGTCGCGGCCGAGCTTCGACCGGGTCGCCGACGGCGAGAGCGCGACCGTCGCGATCCGAGACCCGGCAATCGGGTTCCCCGGTCGGTCGGCCATCCACAGCGACGAGCGCGGTCACTGTATCCTCTGGGGGGAGATATTTCCCCCGGACGGCGTTTCGACCCAGGTCGCCGAGTACACCCTGGATCGATACGAGGAGGTCGGCACCGACGCGTTCGCCGAGCTCAACGGGTCGTTCCTGGCGTTCGTCGAACTCGACGACGAGGCGATCGTCGCCACCGACCCGGCACGGACGTGGCAGTGCTTCTACGCGGACACGCCCGACGGTCGGGTCTTCGGAACGAACCCGCAACGCGTGCTCTCGGCGGTTCCGAACACGGAGGTCGACAGGCGCGGCTTGCTCGAATTCGCCCACATGGGCGTCGTCGTCGACGAGCGAACCGTGTTCGACCGCCTCAGTACGATCCCGTTCGACGGCTACATCACGGGGGAGGAGACGGGAACGCTGTCTCGGTTCGTCTACGACCCGGCGGACCCGGAGGCGTTCGACTACGTCGACGAACTCGCCGACCGTATCGAGCGTGCAATCGCCCGCCGGTCGAACTACCCGGGGAAGACGGGGCTCCTCCTGAGTGGGGGGTACGACTCTCGCACGATCGTCGCCCAACACCCGGGAATCGATATCTGTTACACGCTCGGGGAACCCGACCATCCAGAGGTCGAAGTTGCACGTGACATCGCCGGTCAGTACGGAGCCGACCACAAGACGCTCGTCGCGGACGACGACTACCTCAACGTGGACGAGGACGTCATCGAGTACTCCATGGGGACCCGCGAGTCGGTCCACGTCCACCATGCGGGGTGTGACGAGAAGATGGACGTCGACACCATCTTCCACGGGTTGTTCTTCGACACGTTCCTTCGTGGCCACTTCCTCCCACGGAACGCCATCGAGTTCCTCGGGAACAGGTTCCCGCTTCAGGGGCTCAACCCGGACCCGAACCCGACGGAGGTACTCTCCTCGAAGTTCGGCTATCACCCTGCGTGCGACCACATCTTCCCCGAGTGCTACGAGGAGTTCGACACGAGCATGGACCTGATCGACGACGTGGTCGACGAGCAGTTCGACAAATGGTCGGACCGCTACGACAACGTCTACGATAGCATCGCGCTCATCGGCATCCAGAACCAGCCGACGCTTCCGTTCCACTTCGAGCTGGCCGACAACTACATCGAGTCGTTCGTCGCCGCCGACGCCGAACTCATCGACTGGCACCTGAAGACGCCGCCGGAAAAACGCAACACGAAGACGATGAAGAAAGCGGTGCGGAAACTGAACCCGGACATCTTCCGTCACCGCCCGCCGGACCGGCCACACCACTCGTTCCGGAAGAATCAGGTCGAGAAGTTCCTGCGGCGGAAGATGCCGGTTATCGACCCGTTCAGTTCGCCGTGGCCGGACATGGACGCCCAGTACGCCGAAAACGAGCTCGATCGCAAACTGTTCCCCGGCTATCCGAGCATCCACGAGCTACCGGTGAGGGTCAAACTCCGCATCAACGACATCACCAAATGGATGAACTCGTCCGTCGATGAGAACCTCCTCACACCGAACGACGTGCTGTGTCCGCCGCCGAAGATTCCCACGGAGCCCTGAGCCGGCTGGTCGATTTGGGTGTCGGCCGCGGTGGTCCGAACTGACGCCATGCGGTCGCTGTCGACGGGTCGAGTGCCGTCTGTAGCCGCTCGCGTCGACGGCTCGTCTGACCGCGCCTGGTTCACTGCGCCGTGAATCCCGGAGAGGAGCCGAACCGCTGTTGAACCCGCAGCGACTACTCGTAAGAGCGTCGAATGCGGGCTCGAAATGCGGCACACGAGGCTTGTCAGTTGTCGATGGAGGCCGCGGAGTCGCCCGATCGATCCGGTCCGTGCCTCGCAGGTGGCTCGTCAACGGAAAGCGCCGCGTCGAGTGCGGTTCGTCGAGCGCCGAGCGGAGGAGGGGCGGTGGTCGGCAGACGGACACCCGTTTCGGCGGTGCGGGTCACTCGGTCACGTCGGCGTCACTTGTCGTGCGCCACGATCTCGCCGGGGGTGGTTCGAGCGCCCTCCGACAGTGTCACACCGGCGTTGAGACCGGTGTTGATGCCGGTCTTCACGCCGTCACCCACGACGACGCCGAACTTCTTGCGGCCCGTCGAGACGCGCTCGCCTTTGACCGTGAGTTCGACGTCCTCGTCGTCGTGGCGGAGGTTCGCGACGTTGGTGCCGGCACCGAAGTTCGCGTTCCGGCCGACGACGCTGTCGCCGACGTACGAGAGGTGCCCGACGTTCGTGTTCTCCAGGACGACGCTGTTTTTGATCTCGACGGCGTGGCCGATGTGGACGTCGGGGGCGATGAACGTGCTCCCCCGGACGTAGGCGTTCGGTCCGACGGACGCCCCCTTCGAGACGTACGCCGGTCCCTCGATGACGCTGCCGCCGCGAACGGTCGCGCCGTCCTCGACGACGACGGACCCCTGAATCGTCGCGTCGTCGCTCACCTCGCCGTCGACGCGGCGGTCGAACGTTCCGAGCTTCCACTCGTTCGCTTCGAGTAGCTCCCACGGCCGGCCGACGTCCATCCAGCGGTCGAGGGTGACGGGTGAGACGGTGTACTCCGAGATGACTCGGTCGAGCACGTCGGTGAGTTCGCGTTCGCCGCGCTCGCTCGGCGACACGTCGAGCATGTCGCGTGCTTCCTCGGGGAAGACGTACGCGCCGGCGTTCACGAGGTCGTTTTGCGGAGCGTCGGGCTTCTCCACGATGTTCGTCACCGCGCCGTCGGAGACGTTCAGGACGCCGTAGTTCGAGGGGTTCGGGACCCGAATCGAGGCGATACTCGGCGCGGCGTCGAACAGCCTGTCGATCCCCTCGGGGTCGTAGAGGTTGTCGCCGTAGAGCACCGAGAAGGGGCCGTCGATGTGTTCTTTGGTGGCGTGGACGGCGTCGGCGGTTCCCTGCTGTTCGTCTTGGACGACGTACGAGACGGGGACGCCGCGATACGACGATCCGAAGTAGTCTCGGACGATCTCTTCGCCGTATCCGACGACGAACACGAGTTCGTCGGCACCGGCCTCGACCGCCGCCTCGGCGGTGTGGGCGGTGATCGGTTGGCCGGCGACCGACAGCATCGGTTTGGGGACCTCGTTCGACAACGGCCGCATTCGAGTGCCTTTGCCCGCCGCGAGAACGATCGCTTGCATGCCCAAGCGTAGTCGAATGATGCGGTTTATTATACGCAAAATAAGCGTCTATCGGGGCCGAAACGTCAGTTGCGGGAGCGTTTAGTACTGTGGTAGCGACGGCTCACCCGAACAGGAAGCCGTGCTGCCAGAGCAACGCTTCCGCGGCGGCGGTTCCCCACACCACCTGGTCCTCGATGTAGGTCCCTTTGCGCGTCGTCTCGACGAGGTATCCGGGGAGATGCAGGTCACCGTACACCTTGTGGATGAGGAGCGGTCGCGACCCGTCGAGCGAGTTCCCGCAGTCGAAGTCGTAGTACGACGGGTACTCCGAGAGGTCGACGTAGTGGTCGTCGACCCGGGCGCACGCGTCCACGGCGTTTTCCGGCGTGGCACGAGTCGGGAAGACGGCCTGTCCGACCTTCCCGTCGTGCTTGTAGATCCCGCTCGAACTGTGGAGGTCGACGACGACGTCCGGGTCGTGCGCGACGAGCTCCGACCAGAGCGCTCGGGCCAGTTTACTCTCCGGGGTCGACCCGGTGGGGAACTGTCGGTTCAGGTCTCCGTCCTCTGTGTGCCGGGCGTGCCGTTCGATGGCCCGCCGGTTCGCCTCGGGGACGACGACGAGTTTGCCGCCCGTCGGGCGAAGGCGCGTCATCTCCCCGGCGCTGATGTACCCTTGCGGCTCGTCCCCGTGGACCCCACCGACGACGAACGCCGTCGGACCGGGTTTCCCCGAGTCGATGACGTGCACCGGCGTCTCATCCTTGGTCCCCGGACGGAGCGAGTGGGTGCGGACGCTCCCCTCGTTGACTCTGTCGAGGCGCGTGCGAATCCAGCCCAGGATGTCGGCGTAGTTGCCGTGCTTGTGGTCGCGGAGGAGGCGGACCCGCGGGACGTCAGAGATGCCGTATCGGACGGCCTCGTCGGTCGCAGAGCGCACGAGACCGTCATAACGGTCCTCGTAGGCGCGGTTGGCGATCTTCATCGTGTTTCGGACGCCGCCGAGGCCCATGTACGACTCCAACCGGGCGTGCGTGTACGTCTTGGTCGTATAGTTCCAGTACATGAACTCGAAGAACTCCCAGAAGTTCTCCGGTTCGACCAGCCAGACGCCGTGTGCGGCGCGGGCGGCGCGGGCCTCGCCCTCGTCGTCCCCGACGAGGTACGTGTCGACGGCGTCGGGGCGGTACGAGAGGAACCGAAGTTCGACGTTGAGGAGGCCCGGCCGGACGTACTCGCGAACGATCTTCTCGAGGTTGTGCTGGACGAAGTACTGCGAGGCGTCGGAGAGGAAGTTGACGTACACGGTCAGCGTGGGGTTCGTCTCGTCGGTTCCCATCGTGGGGTAGAGCCGATCAGGGAGATACGGTGCCGTCCCGACCTCGCCCGGGACGAACGCCGCTTCAGCGGATGACGTGGCTGCCGCACCGACCAGAGAGGATCCTATCGTAGCGCCAAGAAAATGACGACGAGTGAGTTGGGTATCCATTATCTTCTGGATCTGATGACGTTCTCGAAACCCAGAATGTTCTCACTTCATATCGACAGCATTCAAGTACTCGTGTGAACTGTGAACGAGAGACTCACGCTCGGTCTCTGCCGTCGACCCGGAGAAAAATCAGCGACGCCGGAGCGCCGATCCGGCGCTTCGACTACCGCCGACGCCGCTGCCGCCCGCGCTTCGACTACCCCCTACGCTTCGACTATCGCCCGGGCCGCCTCGACGCGGTCGATCGCGTCGTCGAACAGCCCGTCCGCGTTCGCCTCGGTCCGCGCCTCTGCCGTGACTCTGACGAGCGGCTGTGTCCCGCTCGCGCGGACGAGGAACCAGCCGTCGTCTGTGGCGACGCGGACGCCGTCGCGGTCGTCGATGTCGTCGTACTCGTCCCGAACGCTCGCTTCGACTCGTTCGAGGACGCGAGCCTTGTCGTTCACCTCGATGCTCTCTCGGCGGAGCGGGTAGGTGTCGGTCGCGGCGACGAGTTCGGACAGCGGCCCGCGCTTCGAGACGAGTTCGACGAGTTTGCACGCCGCGAGCGGACCGTCGGGGCAGGGCGTCTCATCGCCCCAGATCCACGCTCCAGACGGTTCGCCGCCGAAGACGACGGCCGGCTCGGCGCACGCTTCGGCGACGTACACGTCGCCGACGCGCGTTCGAACGACGTCGGCGCCGACAGAGTTGACGGCGTCGTCGACGGCGAGGCTCGTGTTCACCGGGACCGCGATCAGTTCGCCTTCGGCAGCGGCTTCGCGACCGAACAGCGCGAGGAGGGAGTCCCCCTCGACGAACTCCCCGTCGTCGTCGACGGCCATCATCCGGTCGGCGTCGCCGTCGTGCGCGATCCCGAGGTCGGCGTCGGTTTCGGCGACGTGCGTTTCGAGCGCGTGACAGGTCGCCTCCGTCGGCTCGCTCGGCCGCCCCGGGAACCGGCCGTCGCGTTGGCCGTTCAGCGTCGAGACCGTACACCCGAGATCGGTGAGCACGTCCGCCGTGATCCGGCCCGTGCCGTTCCCGACGTCGACGACGACCGAACACGGCTCCGAGAGGTCGACGCTCTCGCGGAGCGCCTCCCGGTGTCGGTCTCCGATAGCGCGCTGTCGCTGGCCGCCGACCTCGTCCCACGCGGCGAGGTCGTAGTCGCCTTGCTCGACCCGTCGGGCGACGGCGTCTCGCTCGTCGGCACCGAAGGCGCGTCCGGATTCGGTCCACAGCTTGAGACCGTTGTCCGACGACGGGTTGTGCGAGGCGGTCACGACGACGCTCGCGTCGGCATCGAACCACCCTGCGGCGCGGGCGACCGTCGGCGTGGGGTGGGTTCCGACGCGGACGACATCTGCTCCGGTCTCTCGAAGGCCCGCCGTGAGCGCCTGTTCGAGCATCGGTCCGCTCTCCCGAACGTCACGTCCAACGACGACCGTGTCGTACCCTTCGCTCCCGAGTGCGCGGCCGACGGAGAGGGCCAGAGACGCTGTAACGTCGTCACCGACCGCTCCACGGACCCCGCTGGTTCCGAACATGGTCTCGACCACGCCCGCGCCGGGCATTACTATGGTATCAGTAACAGAAGAGAGGGAGCGGACTGGCCGCCCCTCAACTGCACCCGCGCGGTGGTGGCCCATACCCAAGCAGACCGACAGTACAGGCCGTCACTTTCCGAGGGAGGACGGAACGAGACGGCCCGTATCGACCCTCGGCCCGTTCCCACATTACTATCCAGTTGGTAGCACGGCCGGCGACGGGAATCCCGATCGTTTCACGGTACTAGGGTCTCTTTAGCGAGACAACGGTCTGGGTGGTTCATGTAGGGAGGCGGAGTGTACCCGACGTATGGACGTACACGAACTGACGGCGATCCAACGTGACTTGCTCTTCGTCGTGAGTGGCATGTCCGACTCGTCGGGAACGGCTATCAAGTCAGAGCTCGAAAGCACCCAAGACCGAACCCTCGTCAAGGGACGGGTGTATACGAACCTAGACGAGCTCGCCGACGACGACCTCATTGACAAGGGGAGCAAGAACGGGCGAGCGAACGAGTACTCGCTGACGGAAGCGGGCCGCGAGGCGGTCCGAAACCGGCGTCGCTGGGAGCAGAGCTACGTGAAACAGACCGCCTGACTCAGCGCTTCCGTCGGCGAAGCGCATAGCCCGCCGAGCCGGGCGAACTGCAGATCTCGGGGGTGAGGGCCTTACTTTGTATATAATAAACACCTGAAGGGCGCAATGCCTCGTTGATGACAGACCGACAGTCCAATCGTAGACGGTTCCTCCACGCGACCGGTGCGGCAGCGCTCGTCGGACTCGCCGGTTGTTCGGGCGGGTCAGAGTCCGAGAACACGACGGCACCCGCCTCGAACAACACGACGACGACCAACCAGTCGTCGACCGACACGCCGGAAAACCAGATCCGCGGCCCTCGCGAGGGCGACGACCTGCCGGAACTCACGGAGCCGTCGAACGGATACCCGCCGGAGTTCGACGCCGTGCCGGAGGAGCGGGACATCGACACGAGCGCCTACGACACGCTGACGCGAGACGTCAACGGCGAGACCGCCGAAGTGCCGCTCGTTCCCGTCGAGGACGCGTACTATTGGTACGCACGTCAGGAGGCGCGCTTCGCCGACGCTCGCAGTGAGACCGGGTACGAAGTCTCGCACATCTTCGGATCGGTCCTCAGTCCCGCACCCGACGGCCGACGGTTGGACCCCACCGCCGACTGGGACAAGTCAGACCGGGTCGTGACGTACTGCCACTGCCCCCACCACCTGTCGTCGCTCCGTGCGGCGTCGCTGCTGGAAGCCGGGTTCGAGAACGTGTACGCCATCGACGAGGGGTACCAGGGATGGCTCGACCGGAACTACCCGCTCGCCGGCTCCGACACGAATCGCGACTACACGGTCCGGACGATCGAGGGGGAGACCAGTCGATTCGACGCCGGCGAGACGGCGTGGGCGTTCCACCCCGAGACCGATCAGGTCGAGGCGACCGAGATCGGATCCGACGGCTCCTACACGCTCGAACTCAAGTTCGTGCAGGTCGAGGAACAGAGCACGATTCAGGTCGAGACGCCGAGTTACGCCATCCAGGCACCGCTGGGCGACCTGACCAGCGGGACGGTCACCGCCGAGAGCGGGTCTCCGGCGACGAAGGAGACGTCCACGAACTCGACGAACTCGACGAACTCGACGACCACCGCGTCGAACGGCACGGTCACCAACTCCACGAACGCGACGGACGATTCGTATTCGTGGCAGTGGAACTTCTAGCGCGTCCGTGAGGACGGGGTCGTACCGACGGGCCTCCCTCCCCGCTCTCCGTCGGAAACGCGGGGCCGCGACGCTCGAATGGCTCCCGGTGGGCCTCCGAGAACCGACGATTCGGTCGAGCCGCGCCGCTGTCGAACGCGCGCTCGGAGCGGTCCGAAAGATGCGGAATGCGGGGCGGGCGGTCGCGGCGGTCGGCGGCGCCTCGAGCGAGAGACGCGACGGCGACTACCGGAACCGACCGAGCAGGCGGTAGTCGCGGTCGGGCTCGTACCGCCGGAACAGCAGGCTGTTCGTCAGCACGCTCACGCTGGAGAGCGCCATCGCCCCCGCGGCCAGCGCGGGCTGGAGCAGGCCGAGCGAGGCGAGCGGGATCATCAGCGTGTTGTAACCGAGCGCCCAGACGAGGTTCTGCTTGATCTTCTGGAGGGTCGCGTCCGAGACGCGGATCGCCTTCACCACGTCGAGCGGGTCGTCGCGCATCAGCGTCACGTCCGCGGCCTCGATCGCCACGTCGGTGCCGCTCCCGATGGCGGTGCCGACGTACGCGACCGCGAGCGCCGGCGCGTCGTTGACGCCGTCGCCGACCATCATCGCCTGTCGGCCCTCGTCCTGAATCGCCTCGACGGCGTCGGACTTGTCCTCCGGCAGGACGCTCGCCCGGACGTTCTCGGGGTCGATACCCACCTGCTCGGCGACGGCGCGGGCGGTGCGCTCGTTGTCGCCGGTGATCATCATCACGTCGATACCGCGGTCGCGGAGGGCCGTCACGGCGTCCGCCGCGCTCTCCTTGACCGTGTCGGCGTCGGCGACGACGCCGATCAGATCGCCGGCGTTCGTGCCAGCGGGCACGCGAGCGACGAGCATCGCCGTCTTCCCCTCGCCTTCGAGCCGCTCCATGGTCTCGACCGCGGGCGAGGCGTCGATCCCCTCGTTGTCTAGCAGCTTGCGGTTGCCGACGAGGACCTCGTCGCCCTCGACCGTCGCGCGGACCCCCTGGCCGGGGACGTTCTCGAACTCGTCCGGCTCGGGGACCTCCAGGCCGCGTTCGCGGGCGCCCTCGACGATGGCGCGGGCGAGGGGGTGTTCGCTGCCGCGCTCGGCGATGGCGGCGAGCCGGAGCACCTCGTCTTCGGCGTCGCGGTCGGCGTCCGGGGCCGCGGAGTCGGCGTCCGGGGCCGGATCCGAGGAGTCGCCGTCGTCGGACTCCAACGGCCGCGCCGCCCCGCCGTCGGTGACGGGCTCCCCGTCGCGGTCGAACGCGACCACGTCGGTCAGCTCCATCTCGCCCTCGGTGAGCGTCCCCGTCTTGTCGAAGACGACGGTGTCGACGTCCTTGGCGCGTTCGAGCACGTCGCCGCCCTTGAACAGGACGCCGTGGCCCGCGCCGATGGTGGTGCCGACCATCGTCGCGGCCGGCGTCGCCAGCCCCAGCGCGCAGGGGCAGGCGATGAGCACGGACGAGGCGAACACGACGATCGCGAACTCGGCGACGGAGACCGCGCCGCCGGCGACCGCGGGGCCGCCCGCGACGAGCCCCCACAGCGGGAGCGCGTTCACGAACCCGGCGAGCGCCTGCGGGAAGAGGTACCAGACGGTCCCCCACAGCAGGGCGTTGACGATGACCGCCGGGACGAAGTACGCGGAGATGCGGTCGGCGAGGTTCTGGATGTCGGGCTGGCGCGACTGCGCCTCCTTGACGGTCCGGACGATCCCCTGCAGGGCGGTGTCGGCGCCGACCTTGGTCGCCTCGACGACGAGCACGCCGTTCTCGTTTATCGTCGAGCCGATCACCTCGTCGCCCTCGCCCTTCTCGACCGGGACGGACTCGCCGGTCACCATCGACTCGTCGACCGCGCTCTGCCCGTCGACGACGACGCCGTCGGTCGGGACCTTCTCGCCCGGTCGGACCTTCATCCGGTCGCCGACCTCGACCTCGTCGACGGGGACCTCCTCCTCGTTCCCCTCCTCGTCGACGAGGGTGGCCCGATCGGCCTCCATCTCTAGGAGCTTCCGGAGCGCCTCGCCGGCCCGGCCCTTCGAGCGGGCCTCGAGGTAGTTGCCGAGCGTGATGAACACGAGGATGAGCGCCGCCGTGTCGAAGTAGAGGCTGCCGGCGACGACCCCGGCGAGGACCGCGACCGAGTAGGCGTACGCGGTCGTGGAGCCGAGCGCGATCAGCACGTCCATGTTGGCGCGCCCGTTCCTCACCAGCGCCTTGTAGGAGTTCTCGTAGAACGGGCGCCCCAAGACGAGTTGGACGGGCGTCGCGAGCAGGAACTGCACCCACCCGACCGAGACGCCGAAGACGGTCTCCGGGAACAGCGCCCCGTCGAGCAGGAGGTGGTCGGCCATGAACAGCAGCAGCGGCGCCGCGAGGGCCGCCCCGAAGAGGGTCAGGCGGAGCTGTTTGCGGATCTCCTCCTCACGGGCCGCGTCGCGGGCGTCCTGCCCGGCGTCGCGCGTTCCCGCGCTCTCGTCGGAGTCGTCGCCGTCGTCGCCGCCGCCCCCCTCCCGAACCGGGGAGTAGCCCGCCGACTCGATCGCGTCGTAGAGGTCGGACCGGGAGGCGTCCGCGGGGTTGTACCGCACCTGCGCCTCGTCGGTCGCGTAGTTCACGTCGGCCTCGATCACGCCCGGCGTCGACTCGAGGGCCTCGGCGTTGGTCTCCGCGCAGTTCGCGCAGGACATGTCCGTGATCGCGACGGTGACGGTCTCGCTGACCGCGCCGTATCCCGCGGACTCGATCGCGTCGAATATCTCGCCGAGCGATACCTCCTCGGGGTCGTACTCGACGGACCCCTCGTCGGTGGCGTAGTTGGCGTTCGCCGAGACCACCCCGTCGAGGTCCGCGAGGGCGTCCTCGATCGTCGCCGAGCAGTTGGCACAGGACATGCCCGTGACGTTCAGATGAGCTGTTCGCGTTGGCATGTCTACTACTACGTGCCCCTCCCTTAGGCGGTTTTCTGCTTCGCGATCGGGGGTTTGGACCGGTCGAAATCTTCGATGCCAAAGGCGCTGTCGCGGGCGGGAGATGCAGAGAGGGGAGATTAAACAGGAAAAACCAGACCGATCGGCGAGGTTGTATGCAAATAGGAGGCGGTGGCGCGCGCCTTCGAGCGCCCGCTGGGCGCGGAGGCGACGCAAGCACCGCAGGGAGTTAGCGAAGCGAACGACTGAGGAGCGCAGCGAGCGTGCGCGCCCCTCACGGCTGGGGCTTTGGAGGTGGTCACCGCAGAGACATCACTCGCGTAAAGCCGATCGGCCGGAGCTTTGGAGGCGTTCGCCGACACTCCGCGGTCGACTGCGTAATCACCCGATTATATCCCTTCCTCCAGCCGCTGGTATCGCTCCCGGAACCGCGACAGGCAGGACGGACAGCAGAAGTGGTAGACGTCGCCGTCGATCCGCGCCGTCTCACCTTCGCTATCAACAGTATTCGAACACTCCGCGCAGGTCAGCGCGAACTCCACGCCCTCGATGGAGGGCGTCCACTCGAACTCGTCGACCAGCGTGACCGCGTACTCCTCGACGGCGACCCCCTCGAACAGCCCCTGCACCCACTCCCGAACGTTCCGCCCCTCGACCCGGCCGTACACGCGGAGGTCGCCCTCGGCCGTGACGAACACGTGCTCGACGGCGTCGGCGTCCCGCGTCCGGTCCCGCGCCGCGCCGAGCGCCTCCGGGCGGCTCGGCGGCAGTTCCACGTCGACCAGCACGGGGACGCCCGCTCGGAGCTTGGTGCGGTCGACGTCGACCGTGAACCCCTCGATGACGCCGGTCTCCTCCAGTCGGGTGACGCGGTCGGAGACCGCCGGCCCCGACAGCTCCACGCGCTCGCCGATCTCGCTGAACGGGCGCCGGGCGTCTTCGGCCAGCAGCGACAGGATCTCCAGGTCCGTCTCGTCGAGGTCGCGCATGCCCCACACGACGACCTCGCGACACAAGACCGTTGCCCCGTTCAGCTTCGGATTCCAAAGTCGAACGGTCGATTCAGCCCCAGTCGAGAAGCGACAAGCGAAAAACGTCCCCCACACGTACGATCGGGTGCCATGAGCCGAACGCTCACCGTCGAGGGGATGTCGTGTGACCACTGCGAGCAGAGCGTCGAGGAGGCATTAGAGGGCGTCGCGGGCGTCGAGCGCGCGACCGCCGACCGCGAGAGCGAGTCCGCGACCGTCGAGGGCGACGCCGACCCGGACGCGCTCGTGGCCGCGGTGGACGAAGCGGGCTACGACGCGTCCGCGTAGGGAAACCGAGCGAGCGCGAGCGACGAGCGGCTACCGGTTCAGCGTGTGGATCGCCTGCCCGCGGGCGTTCTCCGCGGCCTCCATCACCGCCTCCGCGAGCGTGGGGTGCGTGTGGACCGTCGCCGCCACGTCCTCCAGCGTCGCGCCCATCTCGATCGCGAGCGCGATCTCGGCGACCAGCTCGGAGGCCTCCGGCCCGACGATCTGCCCGCCGAGCACGAAGCCGGTCTCCTCGTCGGCGACGAGCCGGACGAACCCCTCGGTGTGGCCCGTCGTCATCGCGCGGCCGGAGGCGTTGAACGGCATCTCGCCGACGACCGGGTCGAACCCCTCCGCCTCGGCCTCCGCCTCGGTCAGCCCCACCGTCCCGATCTCGGGGTCGGTGAAGACGGCCGCGGGGATCGCCTGCTGGTCGAGCGCCGCGGGCTCGCCCGCGATCACCTCGGCGGCGACGATCCCCTCGTTCGAGGCCGCGTGCGCGAGCATCGGCTCACCGGCGACGTCGCCGACGGCGTGAATGTGCTCGACCGCGGTGCGGGTTCGGTCGTCCGTCTCGATGAAGCCGCGGTCGTCCGTCTCGATCCCGGCGTTCTCCGGATCGAGCCCGTCCGTGACCGGCTGGCGGCCGACCGCGACGAGGATTTTATCGACGCCGTACGTCGACTCCTCGCCGTCCTCGGTCTCGGTGTGGAGGAGGTAGCCGCCGTCGGCGGCCTCGGACCACTCGCTCGCGCCCTCGCCGAAGTGGAACTCCACGCCGAGCTCCTCGGCGCGCTTGCGGACGATCCGCTTCACGTCGTCCTCGTACGGCTGGAGGATGTCGTCGAGCATCTCGACGACGGTCACCTCGGCGCCGAGCTTGGCGTACGTCGTCGCCAGCTCCATCCCGATGTAGCCGCCGCCGACGATCCCGATCCGGTCCGGGACCGTGTCGGCGTCGAGCGCCTCGGCGGAGCTCCAGACGTGGTCCTCGGCGAAGTCGAAGCCGGGGATCTGGATCGGGCGGGAGCCCGTGGCGACGACCGCGTGTTCGAACTCGATCGACTCGGAGCCCTGCCCCTCGCCGCCGTGGGCGACGCGAGCGGTGTGCTCGTCGACGAAGGAGGCGGTCCCGGGGACGAGGTTGACGCCGTTCGCCTTACAGAGCTTCTCGACGCCGCTGGTCAACTGGTCGACCACGCCGTCCTTCCACTCGACCATCTTCCCCATGTCGACGGCGGGGTCGGCGTGAACGCCCATGAACTCGGCGTTGCCCGCCTCGTGGGCGAGCCCGCTCCCCGTGATCAGCGCCTTCGAGGGGATGCAGCCGCGGTTCAGACAGGCGCCGCCGTAGGCGTCCCGCTCGACGAGGGTCGTGTCGAGCCCCTCCTGTGCGGCGCGGATGGCGGCGACGTAGCCGCCCGGTCCGCCGCCGATCACCAGTACCTCCGTTCCGGTTGCGATGTCTCCGACGACCATTATCGAGTCAACAGTAGCAGCGGGTGTTCAAGGTGTTCCATTACGGTGTTCGCGAATCGGGCGGCGACCGCGCCGTCGACGACGCGGTGGTCGATCGACAGCGACAGCGGGAGGGTCGGCGCCGGGACGACCTCGCCGTCTCGGACGACGGGGCGCTCCTCGATGGCGCCGAGGCCCATGATGGCCGTCTCGGGGTAGTTGATGATCGGCGTGGCGAACTCCCCGCCGATGGCGCCGAAGTTGGTGACGGTGAACGTGCTCCCCTTCATCTCGGCCGGCTTGAGCGACCGGTCCCGGGCGCGCGTCGCGAGGTCGCGCACCTCCGCGGCCAGCTCGAAGAGCCCCTTCTCGTCGACGTCGTCGACGACGGGCACCATCAGCCCGGCGTCGGTCGCGACCGCGATCCCGAGGTTGTACTCCTTCCTCAGCACGATCTCCTCGTCGTCCTCGCGCAGCTCGCTGTTGAGGTACGGGTGCTCTTTCAGCCCCGCGACGATCGCCTTCATCACGAACGGCATGTAGGTGAGGTTCACCCCCCGCTCCTCGGCCCTCGGCTTCAGCTCCTCGCGCGCCTCGACGAGGGCGTCGACCTCGGCGGTGTCGTGGTGGGTGACGTGCGGAGCGGTGAACTTCGACCGCTCCATCTGCTTCCCGATGGTGCGGCGCACCCCGCGGTAGGGGACGGTCTCGTCGCCGGCGGTCGTCTCCCCGCCGGCGGCAGACGCGCTCGCCGTCGACGTGTCACCAGCGGTCGCGTCGGCGGTCGCGGCCGCCGTCTCGTCCACGTCGACCGGCTCCGGTTCGGGCGCCGACTCGGCCGTCGCCGACTCCAGCGCGTCCGCGTACGCCCGCACGTCCTCGTCCGTGACGAACGCCTCGCCGTCGCGGGTCTCGTCGGTCGGCACGTCGTCGATGTCGACGCCGAGGTCGCGGGCGAGCTTCCGCGTCGCCGGCGTCGCGAGCGTCGTGTCGCGGCCGGCCGGTTCGGGCGACGACCCCGAATCGATGGTCGGCGAGGGCTCTGCGGCACCGTCGTCGCCGCGCGCGTCCACGACCGACTGCCGGTCGTCGAAGTCGACGTCGGCCGGGGTCGGCGCGGGCGACTCGTCGGATTCGGCGTCGCCCGCGTCGGCGGCTCCGGCGTCTCCGTTCGCGTGCGCCCGCACGTCGGCCTCGGTGACGCGACCGCCGGGACCGCTCCCGTCGACGGCCGCGACGTCGACGCCGAGCTCGCGAGCGAGCCGCCGGGCCGACGGCGGTGCGAAGGTTCGGCCGGACGAGGTCGCCGGCTCCGACTCGGCGGCGTCGTCCGACTCGGCCGATTCCGGTTCGCCCGCGTCGGGACTCGTCTCGTCGACGTCCCCTTCGTCGGCGGAGCCGGAGTCGTCCGCCTCCGCCCCGTCCTCGTCGACGCGGAACGAGATGATCACGTCGCCGACCGGGACCATCTCCCCCTCCTCGACGAACAGCTCTTCGACGGTCCCGTCGTAGCTCGACGGGACCTCGACGAGCGCCTTGTCGGTCTCGACCTCCGCGACCGGCTGGTCCTCCTCGACGCGGTCGCCGGGCGCAACGAGCCACGAGACCAGCTCGCCCTCCGCGACGCCCTCGCCGACGTCCGGCAGCCTGAACTCCTCGACGGTCATGCCTCGACCTCCGCGACTGTCATGGGGTGGATCTCCGCGGGAGCCATCTTAAAACTCGACCGCCTCCAGGATTCCATCTTCGATGCGCGCCGCGGTCGGGAGGTAGTAGTCCTCCAGCGCGTACAGCGGGTACGGCACGTCGAAGCCGGTGACGCGCTTCACGGGCGCCTCCTGGTACAGCAGCGCCTCCTCCTGGATGATCGCCGTGATCTCCCCGGCGAGCCCGCCCGTCTTCGGCGCCTCGTGGACGACGACCGCGCGACCGGTGCGCTCGAAGGCGTCGACGATCGCCTCGCGGTCGAGCGGGGAGACGGTGCGGAGGTCGACGACCTCGCACTCGATCCCCTCCTCGGCGAGGTTCTCCGCGGCCTCCAGCGTCGGGCGCGTCATGGCGCCGTAGGTGAACACGGCCACGTCGTCGCCCTCGCGGCGGGTCGCGGCCTCGCCGATCGGGACCGTATACGGCTCCTCGGGGACCTCCTCGCGGAAGGCTCGGTAGATGAGCTTCGGTTCGAGGAAGATCACCGGGTCGGGGTCGCGGATCGACGCCGCGAGGAGGCCCTTCGCGTCGTACGGCGTCGAGGGGATGACGACCTTGAGGCCGGCCTCGTGCGCGTAGAACGCCTCCTTCGACTCGGAGTGGTGCTCGGGCGCGCGGATCCCCCCGCCGTAGGGGGCGCGCAGCGTCATGGGGAGCGAAAAGCGGCTCCGGCTCCGGGCGCGGAACCGGGCCATGTGGGAGACGATCTGGTCGAAGCCGGGGTACATGAACCCGGAGAACTGGATCTCGGGAACGGGGCGGAGCCCCATCGCGGCCATGCCGACCGCGGCGCCGACGATGCCGGACTCCGCCAGCGGGGTGTCGACGACGCGGTCGCCGCCGAACTCGTCGTAGAGCCCCTCTGTCGCCCGGAAGACGCCGCCGTTCTTCCCGACGTCCTGGCCGAGCACGAGGACGTCGTCGTCCTCGCGCATCTCGCTGTACAACCCGTCACGTACCGCCTGTACGACGGTGAGGTTCTGTGTATCGCTCATTTACTCCTCCAGGAACGCCTCGTCGCCGCGCGTCTCGCGGAGCGCGGCGAACTCCTCGCGCTGCCGCCGTAGCTCGGGCGGGATCTCCGCGTACGCGTGTTCGAACAGCTCGCTCGGCTCCGGCCGCGCGACCGCCTCCGCCGCGTCGATCGCGTCGGCGACCCGCTCCTCGACCGCGGTCTCGATCTCCGCGACCCGCTCGTCGTCGAGGACCCCCTCCGAGCGGAGGTAGGTCTCCAGCCGCGGGATCGGGTCCTTCGCCTTCCAGCGCTCGACCTCGTCGTCGTCGCGGTAGACGGTGGGGTCGTCGGCGGTCGTGTGCGCGCCGAACCGGTACTGTATCGCCTCGATCAGCGTCGGGCGCGGCCGGTCGGGCTCCGGGTCGCGCGCCTTCTCAAGGGCGGCCGCCGTGACGGCGTACACCGCGAGCGGGTCCATCCCGTCGACCTGCACCCCGTCGATCCCGTACGCCTCGGCCTTCTGGGCCAGCGTCGCGCTCCGGGTTTGCCGCTCGCGGGGCACGGAGATCGCCCACTGGTTGTTGTTACAGAAGAAGACGGTCGGCGTGTCGAAGACGCCGGCGAAGTTGACCCCCTCGTGGAAGTCGCCCTCGCTCGTCGCGCCGTCGCCGAAGTAACAGAGGAACGCCTCGTCGGTGCCGCGGAGCTTCGCGGCCCACGACGCCCCCGTGGCGTGCGGCACCTGCGAGGCGATGGGGACGGCGACCGGGAAGACGTTGACGTCCTCGGGCGCCTTGTTGCCGGCCTCGTGACCCATCCAGTAGAGGAGCGTCTGTTTCAGCGGGAGCCCGTGGACCAGCGCCGCGCCGTGCTCGCGGTACGAGGGGACCATCCAGTCGCCCTCGGCGAGCGCCGTCGCGGAGCCGATCTGCGCGCCTTCCTGTCCCGACAGCGGCGGGTACGTCCCCATCCGCCCCTGCCGCTGGAGGCTCACCGCGCGGCCGTCGAAGTGTCGGACGAGCCGCATGTGCCGGTACATGTCGACGAGCTCCTCGTCACCGAGGTCGGGGACGTCGCCGACGACCTCGCCGTCCTCGTCGAGCACGCGGACCGGATCGTCGTACGCCCTGTCGAATACGCTCACGGTCGGACCCACCTGTTCATGCCCGAACGGTTCGGCGCCCGGGTAATATCGTTTTCGTAAATAGTTTATTATAATCAGAAATCAGTGGGGACGCTGAGAAACTGTCCATCAGATTCGGGGAGAACCGGACGTTTTCGAACAACTCGCGCCGAGTCCGGCAATATTTTCGCCAACTCGGCGGTTTCCGCGAACAGTAACGGACAAACGGGAAGGTTTCCCGAGCATCGAATCCGCGGCGGAGGCGGAGTCGCGGCTCGACGGGAGGTGGAGTCGCGGCTCGGCGGAACAGATCGGGGAGAGTCGCGGCTCGGCGGAACAGATCGGGACGGAACCGCGGCCGTCGAGGCGTGCGATTACCCAAGCCGGAAGGAGGGCTCGTCGCGCTCGCCGCGGTCGTCGCGCTCGTCGTCGAGGTCCTCTAACTGGATCACGTCCTCCTCGTCGTCGTCGAGCTGCTCGCGGAGGTGATTGACGTACCGCTTGTACTCGTCCAGCTGCTCGCGGAGGTGGTCGGCCTCCAGCTCCAGCCGCTCGTGCTCGCGGATGAAGCTCTTCGGGACCTCGACGCGCGGGGGGAACGACTCGCCCGGCTCGCCCATGCTCTCGAGCTCCGCCTCCGGGACGGCGCGGACCTGTCCGTCGTGGGCAACGAGCGTGTCCACGTAGTCCCGGAACACCGCCGACAGCGAGATGTCCCGCTCCTCGGCGATGTCGCGGAGCGCCTCGAACGCGTCCTCGTTGACGCGGAACGAGATCGTCTTGTTCTTGTTGCCCATTACCGGAACGGTGGTCGGGCTATCCACTTAAGCGTTTGTCAGACGGTGGCAGACGAAGGGGGAATACCGAGTGTTTCGGGCGTGAGACGCCCGATCTAGACGAGGGTCGGTCGCCGTCGCCGCCGCTCAGGGCTCCGGCGTCCCGGCCGGATCCGTCGCGTCACCGGCGGCGTCGCCGTCGGCAAGGTCCTCGTCCGCGGCGTCGCCGGCGAGCTCGTCGCCGTCGCCCTCGTCGAGGTCCTCCAGCGCCGACAGCGCGGCGGCCTTGTACGTCTCGGGGTCGAGGTCGTACTCCTCACGGGCCATCCGCGCGTACTCGTTCCCGTCGTCGTCGAACGCGGCGACGCGCTCGATCGTCCGAGTGGCCGTCTCGGCGACCCAGCGGTCGCGGGTGGCGGCGTCGACCTCGGTGATCGACTCGGGGCGGACGGAGACCCGGACGGTGCCGTCGTCGGTCTCGTACGTCCGGGGCTTCCCCACGACTGCGACGTAGGCGGGCGGCTCCAGGTCGCGGAGCTTGGAGGCGGCCTCGGGCTGGTACTGGCCGGCGTACACGAAGAACGTGCCCGTCGGGTCGACGATGCGGCCGCGCCAGTACTCGCTGTCCTCGCCGACGTCCTCCTTCTCCGTGAGGGTGCCGACGAAGAACACGCGGTTCGAGGACTCGCCCGTCGGTAACAGCGCGTAGACGGGGGCGCGCTCGTCGTCGGACTCGGTGAACGTGTAGCCGGCGTCGTTGAACTCGCTCGCGAACACGCGCCGGGCGACCTCTCGGGTGGGTGCGGATTGACTCATTTAAATCGACCTCGCTTCGATCAGCGCGCTTTCAACGTCGACGGCGCCGGGGTCTTCCATCTCGTCGACCAGGACGTACCGGCCGAAGGTGGGCCCGGTGACGCGGTAGTAGCGCCCGAGCACGTCGTCGGCCATCTCCTCGGCGACGACGGTGGTGTCGAGCGCGTCCATCGCCATGTCCTTGGCCTCTTCGAGGCCCATCCCGGTGAGCTCCTCGGTGGCCTCGCGGTCGAAGATGACCTCGGTGACGGTCTCGCCGTCGTCGAGGACGCCCTTGATCCGGAGGTCGAACTCGCCCTCGACCTGACCGTGCTCGGAGCAGCGCCCGTTCTGGAGGACGCGCGTGCAGTCGTCCTCGGGGCAGCGCTTGATCAGCCCGGAGCCGGACTGGATGTCCACGAGGGCGCCCTCGACGGTGTCGGCGTTGTCGCCGACCTCGATCTCCTCGTCGATCTCGGTGATGCCGGTGGTCCGGTTGAGCTTCACCGAGTAGCTGCCCTCGTACTCGTCGGTGACGACGTTCGAGAGCTCGTACGCCTGCCCCTCCGTCAGCTCGGGGAGATCGGAGGTCTCGAAGGCGACGAACTTGATCGTGCCCGACTCGTCGCCGAGGAGGCCCACCTGCGAGATCGAGTCGCTGCGGGGCTCCCAGAGGTCGACGAGCTTCACGCGTAAGTCGACCCACTGCTCGTCCTCGTCGATCTCGTCGACCAAGACGGACTCGCTGCCGCCGCGGCCGAGCTCGTCGCGCTCCATCCCGGCGTCTTCGAGGTAGCTGTTGGTGACGCTCCGGCGCGCCTCCTCAAGGGGGACGCGGTACTCGTTGACGAGGTTCTCCAGCCGCTCCTCGACCTCGTCGGCGTCCACGTCTAGGTGGTCCGAGAACTGTTCCGCTATCGCTTCCGCTTCCTGTCGCAGTTCGCTCATGGGGTGTCTCCGCCTCCGGTCGTGTTTCAATGGGAGGCGTACGACGGTTGGTTCCTCACGGTATTAAAAATCCCGCAACCGCGGTGAAAGTGGTCGTCTCCGACGTGCTGACGGGCCTCTTCCGGCGGTTTGTCCGCATCTACATCCGCCCGCGTCAGACGACCGTCAGCCGTGCGCGGGCGCCGTTTCAAGTGGAACGATACCGCGTGAAGCGTCCGCACGTGTCGAGGTCGGATTCCGTTGGGAACCCGTCACGGATCGACACAACAGCGTCTATTCAAATAGCCACGGCTGACTGCGGCGCTCATTTATAAATAAACGAGGCAGTGGCGCGCCGGTGAGCGCCCGTGAGGGCGCGAACCGAGCGCGAGGGAGTCAGTCGCCGGAGCGAAGCGACGGCGACTGACGAGGCTGGGGAGGCGTGAGGCTGCGGTGCGGTTGCGGGGCGGGGCTCAAAGGGGCAGTCGCGAGGCGGGCGCAGGTGACGCAAGGACCGCAGGGAACGAGCGGAGCGAGTGACCGAGGACCGCAGCGAACGTGCGCCCGCCTCGCGACTGGGGCTTTGGAGGCCGTCACCGCCGGTCGGTTATCGACCGCGTATAACCGATCAGGTGGGCCGTCTACGGAGCCTACCGCGACGGCGACGAGTGACGAACCCCTCACGACGGGTCCGCCGCCCGCGGACCGAGTAACCCCGTATCGCCAACGGACCTATATTCCGCGCGCCGGTACGGCCCCCATGGACGACCGACTCGAACGCGTCATCCGCCAGCAGCTCCGCAAGGCGGGCAAGCAGTTCGAGGAGGCGAAGCGGGCGTACTCCGAGGGGAGGGACGACCCCGACGGCGACGCCAGCGGGGCGGAGCGGTACGACCTCCCGACCGACGGGGACGGGCGCGCCCGGATCGTCTGCCGGCGGCACGCGGAGCGGCGGTCGGTCGCGGTCGACGCCGAGGGACGCCCCTCGTGTTTCGACGCCGACCACCCCGACTGCGAGGGCTGCGCCGAAGACGTGCGCGACGGGTTCGTGGAGACCTGGTGAGGCCGGTCGCGGCCGGTGCGGGGGAGCACGAACCGCGCCGGCCCCACCCGAAGGCGTTTTTAGACGGGTCCCCTCGGGCCGGGCATGAAGCGGACGACGGTCGTCGTCGGGCTCCTCGTCGTGGTCGCGGTCGGGCTGGCGCTATCCGGCGTCTTCGGCGTCTTCTCCGGGCCGCCCGCGGAGGAGCCGGCGGCGACGGTCCCCGAGGAGTCGCTCATCGCGGTCGACGGCGACTACCGGCTGTGGCCGTACACGAGCCGGAGCCCGTCCGTCTCGGGGCGGACGCTCGCGATCAACGTCCTGTTCCACGCCGACGCGGAGACGACGCGCGCGGCGATCGAGGGGGGACCAGAGACCGACTGGGAGGAGACCGAGGGCGTCGAGTCGGAGACGACCGCCGACACCGAGCGGGTGCGGGAGTTCGTCGAGCGCGACTGGGCCGACGCGCGCAGCTCGACGCGGTACAGCTACGTCGAGGGGCCCGACGGCGGGGTCTGGCTGACGGAGACGTTCGAGCTCCACGACGGGGCGTATCTCGGCGTGCGCGACCACGTCCGCGCGTACGAGTCCCCCGACGGGGAGTACACCGCGATACAGGCCCACGAGGAGTACTACGACTGGTTCCGGCTCCGCCACACGGTTCCCGGGATCGACGACCCGGCGGTCCGGCTGGAGGACGAGTTCATCCACGGCGAGGTCGACGCCGAGGTGCGCCGCGAGTACCGCGGGATCGAAGGCGGCTGGAGCGACGGCTGGGTCTCGGTGATCGAGCTGGCGTCGCTCGTGACCGTCGCCGGCGCCCTGCTCCGGCGCCGGACCCGGGCGGCCGCCGTCGATCTGGCGCGGCGGAGCCGCCGAGAGGCGGCGAGACACGCCGACGCCGCGGTGCTCGGGGTCGCGCTCGCCGCCGTCGTCGTCGGCGTTCGGACCGGCGGAGTCGCGCTGGAGCTCTCGTATCCGAGCCTTCCGCCGAAGGCGATCGCCGGCCCGCTGTACCTCGTCCTCGCCGTCGGCCTGCCGGGGCTCGTCGTCGCCCGGTCGCGCGAGTGCGATCCGGCGGCGGCCGCGCTCGGCGGCGTCGTCGGACTCGGGGCGGGGTTCGTCCTCGACTTCGCCGCGCTCGGCGTCGCGGTGCCGCCCGCCCTCATCGTTCACCGAATGGCGCTGCTCGCGGCGCTCGGCGTGGTCGCGATCGGACGTGCGGCGGACGACCGCCCCGTTCTCGCCGCGGGGCTCCTCGCGTGGGCGGTCGGGCTGGCGCTCCCGCTCGCGGACGTGATCTGAGGCGATCGGAGCCGGAATCGGGGTCGAGACCCCCGGTCGACCGGACGGTGCGGCGCGAGGCCACCACAGAAGAGATATACATCGGCGCCGAAACAGCAAGGGACGAATGAACGGGCACGTCAGCCGGCGGGAGGCGCTCGCGGGGATCGGTCTGGGGGCCCTGAGCGCCGGCTGTCTCGGTCGGACCCGTAACCTCGCGGGCCGCAACAGGCCCGGGCAGCTCACGCTGCAGATCGACTCGGCGCCGGCCGACAGGGATCCGAACGCGATCCGGATCGCGAGGCACCTCGCCGAGAACCTGAACGCCGTGGGGATCGACGCCCGGATCAACACCCTGAGCCGGACCGACCTCTGGCGGAAGGTGCTCATCAACCAGGACTTCGACGTCTACGTCGGCCAGTTCCTGGAGTCGGACCCGTTCGACCCGGACGCGATGTACGCGTTCGCCCACTCGCAGTTCGTCGCCGAGGCCGGCCGCCAGAACCCGTTCGGATTCGCCGACGTCAACGGCGTCGACGAACAGCTCGAACGCCAGCGGCGGGTGACGGAAGAGCGGCCCGAGGTCGTGGCCGAGCTCCAGCGCTCGCTGTGCGAGCTGCAGCCGTTCACCGTCGTCGCGTTTCCCGACCCCCTCACCGCGGTCCGCGAGGAGCGGTTCTCGGGGTGGACGAACCGACAGCCGCTTTCGGTCGGCGCCCTGCTGGACCTGGAGTACGCGGGGGCGACCGACGGGTCGGCGGCGACGAACGCGACCGCGGACGACGGCGAGGCGGGGGCCACCGAGAACGCCACCGCGGACGGGGAGACCGCCGACGGCGACGCCACGCTCCGGCTCGTCACGACGGACGACCAGATCACGGAGAACTGGAACCCGATCGCGGCCGAGTACCGGCGCGAGGGGACGTTCACGGCGCTGTTGTACGACCAACTCGCGCTCGTCGACCACGGAGAGGCCATCCCGTGGCTCGCGTCGGGGTGGGAACGGACCGACGACGAGACGCTCGTCGTCGACCTCCGAGACGCCCGGTGGCACGACGGCGAACCGGTGACCGCGGGCGACGTGGCGTTCACCTACGAGTTCCTCCGCGACACCTCGTTGGGATCCCTCGATACGGAGGTACCGACGCCGCGGTTCCGCGGCCGGAGCTCCGTCGTCCGGTCGGCGAGCGTCGTCGGCGACGGGCGGGTCGAGCTCGCGCTCGACGGCGTGAACGACGCGGTCGCGGTCCGGGCGCTGCAGGTCCCGATCCTCCCGGAACACGTCTGGTCGGAGCGGACCGACGTCGCGACGATCGCCGGCTTCGAGTTCGACGTGGAGACGACCGAGGCGGTGGTGTCGAACAACGAGGACCCGGTCGGGAGCGGTCCGATACGGTTCGTCGAGGCGACGGCGGAGGAGTCGGTCGTCTTCGATCGGAACCCGGACCACTTCCTCGCCCGCGCGGACTCGACGGAGGGGGGGACCGACCCCGCGGCGGAGGTCCCGGAGCGGTTCCGCGGGAAGCCGGCCTTCGATCGGCTGCGGATCGAGGTGTCGCCCTCGGACATCGCCGCGGTGGCGGCGGTCGGCGACGGGCTCGCGGACGCGACGGTCTCGAACCTCGGTCCGGACGCGGTGCCTCGGATCGGACGCCAGGCCGACACGCGTCTCGTGACCGGGCGCTCGGGCGGGTTCTACCACGTCGGGTACAACGCGCGGCGGGCGCCGCTGTCGAACCCGCGCTTCCGGGCCGTGCTCGCCTCGCTGATCGACAAGGAGACGCTCGTCCGCGAGGCGTTCAGCGGGTACGCCGAGCCGGCGGCGTCGCCGCTGGCGGCCTCGCCCGAGTGGGTGCCACCGGACCTGGAGTGGGACGACCGGGAGACGGACCCGGTGTACCCGTTCGTCGGGGAGTCGGGATCGCTCGACGACGACGAGGCGAAGGAGCTGTTCCGCGACGCGGGGTATCGGTTCGACGAGGAGGGACGGCTGCTGTCGCGGGGAGAATGAACTGGCTCCTGTCGGTCCTCGGCTCGCTCGTCCTGTGGGTCGGCGGGGGGACGCTCGTCGCCGCGGCGGTGATAATCGGCCCGCGTCGGCTTCGGGGGCTCCGCGCCGACGCCGCCTCGCGCCTGCGAGACGCGCGGCGGGAACTCGCCGCGCTCGGCGCGGTCCTGCTCGCGAGCGCGGTCGGCCGGGGGTCGCTCCAGACGGTCTCGGAGCTGTTCGGTCTGCGGTTGACGGGCCTGATCTACGCGGTCGAGGGCGACTTCATCGAGTGGATACAGCAGACGTACGCCACGCCCGAGCTGACGATGTACTTCTCGTCGGTGTACGTGTACGGGTACGCGTTCCTGCTCTCGTTCCCCATCCTCGCGTACCTGGCGCTCCCGCGGACGAGGACGCTGCGGCGGCTGCTCGTCGCGTACGCGCTCAACTACTCGATCGGGCTCGCGATATACACGGTCGTGTTCGCGCACGGACCGCGGAACCTGGACGTCGGGCGGTCCCTGCTTTTCACGTACAACCCCGAGTTCACGGCGCTGACGAGCGAGGTGAACGAGGCCGCGAACGTCTTCCCCTCGCTGCACACGTCGCTGTCGGTGACCGTCGCGGCGTTCGCCGTCCTGACGCGCGATGAGTACCCGCGGTGGACGCCGGTCGCGCTGTGGATCTCGACGTCGGTGGTGATCGCGACGATGTACCTCGGGATCCACTGGCTCACCGACGTGATCGGCGGGATCGCGCTCGCGCTCGGCGCCGTCTACCTCTCGTGCCGGCTCGTCGACGAGGAGGAAGAGAGCGAGGGCAGAACCGACGGCGACGCCACGGTCGGGACCTAGCCGGCTCAGGCGCCCTCAACGAGCCGTTCGAGCTGCTCCGGCGGCACCGCGCCGCGGGCGGCGTGGCCGTCGAAGGCGAACGTCGGCACGCCGGTGACCCCCCGCTGCCGCGCCGCGTCGAACATCGCCGTCACGCGCTCGCGGAGGTCGTCGTCGCCGAGCGCGGCGTCGACCACGTCGGCGTCGAGCCCCTCGACGTCTTCCGCGACGTCGACGAGCACCTCGCGGTCACCGATGTCGCGCCCCTCCCGCCACAGCGCCGCGAACAACGCGTCGTCGAAGGCGGGCCACGCCTCGGGGGCGGTCTCTTTCACGTGCACGGAGACGAGCTGGGCGGGCAGCGAGTCGACGTCGGTCGCGATCTCCTGGACCATCTCGACGTCGTACTGCTCTTGGAGCCGGCGGACGTTCTCGCGGGCCTGCGCGTAGTAGTCCTCGCCCTTCCCGTCGTCGACCTCGTGGTCGATCGTGCCGTCCGGATTGCGCTTGCCCGCCCGGAGGTCGAACGGGTGCCAGTCGACCGCGAGCGGCTCCTCGCGCGTCTCCCGGTACTCGGCGAGCGACTGTCGCCCGAGGTAGCAGAACGGACAGACGTAGTCCGAGTAGACGGTGATCGACTCGGTCGCGTCGTCGGCCGGATCGCCGTCGGCCGCGTCGTCGGAGTGAGCGTTCGACATACCCCGGGTTCGACGGCGAGCGTCAAAGGCCGTTCGGCGGCGGCGATCGCCACGACTTAGTATAATCTAGTGGTACCACTAATGCATGACCCGAGACCGCGACCCCGTCTCGCCGCCGGTCGCGCTGACGATCGCCGGCAGCGACAGCGGCGGCGGGGCGGGGATCCAGGCGGACCTGAAGGCGATGACGGCCCACGGCGTCTTCGGGACCGCGGTCGTGACGGCGACGACGGCGCAGAACACGCGGGGCGTCGAGGACGTCCACGCGGTCCCGGCCGACCACGTCGCGAGCCAGTACGACGCCGTGGTCGAGGACTTCGACGTCGGGGCGGTGAAGACCGGGATGCTGGCCACGGCGCCGATCGTCGAGACCGCGGCCGGGCTGCTCGCCCGCCGTCCGGCCCCGGTCGTCGTCGACCCGGTGATGGTCGCGGCGACGGGCGACCGGCTGCTCTCCCCCGCGGCCGAGGCGGCCTACGAGGGGCTGATCGAGCGCGCGACGCTCGTCACCCCCAACGCCGACGAGGCGGCGGTCCTCGTCGACGAGCCGGTCGAGACGCCGGCGGACGCCGCGGCCGCCGGGCGGGAGCTCGTCGCCCGCGGCGCCGGCGCGGCCCTCGTGAAGGGCGGCCACCTCGACGGGGACGCGGAGAGCGTCGTCGACACGCTCGTGATCGGGGACGAGGAGGCCGCCGCCGACCCGACCGTCCGCCGCTTCGAGAACCCCCGCGTGGCGACCGACGCGACGCACGGCTCCGGCTGCGCGTTATCGAGCGCGATCGCGGCCCGGCTGGCGCGCGGCGAGCACCTGACCGACGCCGTCGCGGGCGCGATCGACGGGATGGAGGCGGTGATCCGACGCGGCTACGACGTTGGCGAGGGGCCGGGGGCGGTGAACCCCGCGGCGTTCGACGGCGGGGCGTGAGGGGCGACGCCACGCGGGCGCGCGACGACGGCGGGATCTCAGACGAACGCGAGCGGCGTCATCAGCGCGACGCCGGCCGCGATCCCGGCGACGAGCACGGGCTTCCCGCCGCGGGGGAGCGCGGCGCCGGCGTCGAGCGCCTCCGGGACGAACTCGGTGGCGACGAGGTAGATCATCGCGCCGGCGGCGAATCCGAAGCCGTACGGGAGGAACTCGCGGGCGTACCGGACGAACGCGAAGGCGAGGACCGCCCCGATCGGCTGCGGGAGGCTGGAGAACACCGCCCACCAGACCATCTTCCACCGCGAGACGCCCATCGCCCGCAGCGGGATCGAGATCGCGGTCCCCTCCGGGACGTTGTGGATCGAGATCGCGATCGTCATGAACACCGCGAGCAGCGGGACGGTGAAGCCGAACAGCTCGGTCCCGCCCGCCAGCCCGAGGTCCGCGAACGAGACGCCGACGGCGACCCCCTCGGGGAAGCTGTGGACGGTCAGCACGCCGAGGATCAACACGAGCTTCTTGAAGTCCGCCTCCTCGTACTCTTTCGGGTCGATCTCGGCGTCGAGGAGCACGTCGTGCGCGATAACGACCAGGACGACGCCCGCGGCCAGCCCGATCCCGATCTCGACGGGCGTCCCCTCGGCGAGCCCCTCTCGGACGAGCCCGAACAGCGACGCGGAGACCATGATCCCCGAGGAGAACCCCCACAGCGCCACGTTCCCGCGGTCGCTGATCGAGTCGAACAGGAAGAAGGGCAGCGCGCCGATCCCGGTCGCGAGCGCCGTGAGCAGGCCGGCGACGAAGACGAACGCGAACGCGTCGAACGCGACCATCGCTTACCCGGACGTTCGGCGACCCCGCGTATAACTGCGACGGGCGGGCCCGGATCGCGAGAACGCGCCGGCGACTCCGGCCCGTCACGTGAGTTCCGTGCCTCGGTTCGGGACGGCGCGAGTCCGGACTCCGAACGGCCTCAACCGATCCCGCGAAGGAGCCCGAACGCGAGCAGGAGGAGCAGCAGCGCGGTCGACAGCAGCAGGACCATGAGCTTCGTTCCGGGGCGGGAACGCCCGCCTGAGTGAGCGACGGCCCCGCTCCGGCGGGTGCGGCCTCGGGGGGGCGGTAGCGGAGTCACGGTCACGCTTCGTCGGACGGCGACTCGGGGGACTCCCCGTCGGGGTCGTCGCCGTCGGCGTCGTCGCTGTCGGAGTCGTCGACGTCATCGCCTTCGCCGGACGCGGCGTCGGGGTCGTCTCCGCCGTCGGCGGTCGATTCGGTTCCCGTTTCGGTGCTCCCGCCGGCGTCGGTCTCCTCATCGCCGTCAGACGCTTCGGTCTCCTCCCCGTCGGCCGACGGTTCGGCCGCCGGATCGCCGTCGGGTTCGCTCTCCGTGTCGCCGAGGTCGGTGGGTGCAGATTCGTTGCTTCCGTTGTTGACGGGGTCAGTCGGTCCCCGTTCGTCGGCGTCGGGATCGCCGTCGGATTCGTTCAGCCCGCTCGACTCGTCGACTCCTCCCGAGCCGTTGACCTCGCTCGACTCGTTCAGCCCGTCCGACTCGTCGCCGTCGGCCGCGACGTCCGAGCCGCCGACGGCGGTGACGGCCGTCGGTCCGGCCGGGGCGAGGCGCTCGTCCGACACGAAGCTCTCGTTCGTCTCGAAGCCCACGCTCACCTCCGCGGAGGAGGTGAACACGGCGACGGTGTAGCCGCCGCCGAAGGCGACGGCCCACACCACCAGCGCGGCGACGACCATCGCGGCGAGGGGGCGCTCGGCGCTCATCAGTCCCCCTCCCCCGCGCCGTCGACCGGCGCGGCGACGTCCTCCGGGCGGGGAGCCGACGCGTGCGAGGCGTCCGCTCTGGCGTCGTCGTCGGTCGATTTTCGGTCGAGCACACCGCTCGCCGGGACCCAGACCGCGAGCGCGCCGAGCAGCAGCGTCGTCACCGCGACCGCGACCGCGATCGAGGCCGCGGTCCGGAGCTGGAACGCGACGTACGCGGCGTACGGCGCGAATCCGACCAACACGGCGGTCGCTCCGCCGACGGACGCGACCGACACGCCGCCGGAACCGGTCCCGGCGGCGGATTCGTCGGACGAGGGCTCGGCCGCGACGGCCGGAGCGCCCTCGGCGCCCGCTTCCGCGGCGTCCGCCGGCGCGGCGGTCACCGCCGACGACTCGGGCGACGCATCTCGGTCGGCTTCGCGGACGATCGACCACAGCTCGCCGGCCGCGAGGAGCCCGAACGGGAGCACCACGAGCGCGACGAACCCGGCCCGGGTGCCGGCGAACTGGATCACGTACCCGATGTACGGGATCGCGAACACCACCTCGCCGATGAGGTTGGTCCCCGGCACGAGCCCCGGATCGGGTCCCTCGTTGGCGTCGCCCATCGTCTCGAAGGCGACGCCGCCGTCGGCCGCGACGACGTCGATCACCCGGTGCGTCACGGGCACGTCGCTCGTGCCGCGTGAGAAGGTGATCACGTCGCCGGCGGCGATCGCGGCCGGGTCGCGCTCGGCGACGATCACGACGTCGCCCGGGGCGATCGCGGGCGTCATGCTCGCCGTGAGCACGACGAAGCTCTCGTCGGCGCCGACGACCTCGGGGGCCGCGAACACCGCGAACGGCGCCACGAGGGCGATCAACACGACGATACCGAGCACGTTTGCCGCTTTTTTGACGTTTGGTGATGTGAGTGGGTTGTTCATCAGATATCCTCCTCGCCGTCGCCGCCCTCGCCGTTGTTGCGGCCGTTCCGGCCGCCGTTCCCGCCCGCATCGCCGTCGGCGGCACAGACGAAGACGACGATGTGGCTGATCCCGTAGTTTCCGTCCTTTCCGTCCCGCTCGGGCGCGAACAGGGCCTCTCCCGTGTCGGGTCCGGCGGGATCGATCTCGTACCGCACGGTCTCCTGACCGCCCTTGATTTCGACCGCACAGAGGTTCGGGCCGGGGTTCCCGTCCGCGTCGATCAGCGCGAACGCGGCGCCGACCGCCTCGCCGTCTTCCTTCGTCTCGACCGCGGTGATCTCGATCGAGTGCGGTTCCGTGCCGTCGGGGAGCTCGACGAGCGGGAGGACGTCGCCGACCGCGAGCGCGGCCTCGACGTCGTCCGCCTTGCCGAACTCGACGCACGCCGGGCAGTCGTCCCCGGGCTCGTCGCACGTCAGGCCCGCGAAGGGGTTCGACGCGGCGGCGTCCGCCTCCGAGACGTGACGGCACTGCTCCGCGTAGAGGCGGAACGCGAGCGCGGCGTCGGTCCCCGCGAGCGCGTCGACCGCGTCGCCCGGGAGCCGCCAGCCGACCGCCACGTCGAGGGCGTCTCCGGGGTCGAGGCAGCCGACGTCGATCCGCTCCCCGTCGGCGAGTGCGCGCCGGACGTCCGCGATGGTCCCCTGACCACCGGGGACGGGGGTCCCATCGACGCGGACGTCGACCTCGAGCGCGTCCGCCAAGGCGTCGTCCGGGTCGGGACAGTCGGCGGCGAGCCAGACCCGAACGGGATTCGTCCGCACGCCGACGGCGAACCGCTCGGTGCCCGCGTCCCCGGGCTCGATGCCGGAGACGCCGAGCTCCACGGCGCCGTCGGTGACGTCGCCGTCCACCGTCAGCTCGACCCCGCCCGCGCCGAGGGCGTTGCCGCCGAAGGTCGCGCGGTCGGAGAGGTAGGCGCCGGTGCCGAGCCCGCTGGCCATGCCGACGGCGCCGACCCCGCCGATCCCGGTGAGCAGCTGGCGACGGCTCAGGCCGCTCGGGCGGCGCCCGCCGTCGCGTCCGGGGGTCACGACTGCCCCCCGTCGTCGCCGGGCGCCGTCAGGAAGGGGTTCTCCTCGTCGCCGCACGCGACCGCGGCGAACGAGAGGTCGAAGTCGACGGTGCCGCCCTGTCCGGCGTTGCCGCCGTCGGCGTCGAACGCCCAGGAGAAGGCGAGACAGCGCCGTTCGTCGGGCGCGAGGCACCCGTCTCCGAAGCCGCCGGGAGTCAGCTCGACGCCCGACGCGAGGGCGCTCCCGTCGAACGACGCGAGGGGGCCGGCGGCGATCCGCTCGCCGTAGGCCGCGAAGCCGCTCTCGGCACCGGCGCAGCCGCCGATGCCTAAGACGCCGGTGTCGTACCGAAGGTCGAGCGAGACGCGCTCGGCGAGCGCGGCGCTCGCCGGATCGCTCCCGACGCGCGGGACGAGCCTGAGCCACACGCGGACGCCGTCGGGGACGAGCCCCGCGGGGTCGTCGAGCCGGAGCCCGACGCTCGCGGTCCCGCTGTCGCCGGGGAGCGCGTTGTTCAGGTCGACGAGCCGGACGCCGGCCTCGACGTCCGCGACGGCGTCGGTCGGGCTCGCGTCGACGACCGAGCCGTTCTCGGTCCGGCGCCAGCCGACCACGACGTTCCACGGCGTGTCTGACTGCGCGTACGTGTAGTCGGAGTACTCGTTCCAGCTGCCCGTCGACCGGCCGCCGGCGGCGCCGAGGGTCGCGAAGCCGACGGCTCCGATGCCCGCGAGCGCCTCCCGCCGCGTGAATTGTGTCTCTTTTCGTGTCATACTGTGTGTTCGCGGCTCCGAACGGCCGTTCGTCGATGTGCTTCGTCACGCGTCCGGCGAGTGTATGTATGCGCGACCTACTCGTCTGCCCGGACGAGATACCCGTCCGGTCCGCGGGGCCTACCCGTCCGGTCCGCGGAGCCTACCCTCGCCGTCGACCGGCGAGGCGACCGGTCGCCGATCCCGACCGGCGTCGATCGGGTCGGCCCGGAGTTCGCCCGTATCAGGCGGACTGCTCCGGTCCGGCGCCGTCGTTGTGGCGCGCCTGTTCGGTGTAGAAGCCGAGGTCGAAGCCGAGCGTGTCGCCCTGGGCCTCGTTGCCCACGTCGATCGGGAGCTCCCACGAGAGCGCGACGCAGTGCATCACGCCGTCACCGCGGAACGCGTCGCGGGCCGGGTCGTCGGGGTCGTCGCCGAGCTCGTCGTACGGCGTCGCGCGGTTGCCGTCGAGCGGAACGCCGTTCCCGTCCGCGAGCGCCGCGAGGACGTTGCCGAGGGAGTCGTCCATGATGACCTTCTCCTGTGCGGTCTGGGCCGCGAGGCTGCCGAACACCGTCGGGATGTTGAGCGGGTCGTCGACGTCGCTGAAGAACGTCGGGTCGCCGCCCGATCCGCCGGCCGGACCGGCCATCGACTGGAGCACGCCGTCGTTCGCGCTGCCGACCGAGATCGTGTAGACGTCGGTGGCGGGGGCCGGCGCGGCCGCCCGGGCGTCGTCCGCGGCGCCGGTCGGCGAGGAGAACTGCGTGGTCCCGTCGCCGTTGAACGACTCGCCGTCCGAGAGCACGATATTGCGCTTCTCGGCGTTGGGACGACCGTTCGTGGCGAGCTCGGACTGCGCGTCGTCGACACCCTCGCCGATGTACGTGCCCGTCGCGATGCCGTTCGCGTTCGAGAACGGGTCGGGGTCGCCGTCGCCGTCGAAGGGCGCGGTCGGCTTGTCGCTCGCGGTGAATCCGGACCCGGTGACGACGTTCGCGAGCTTCTGGCGGAGGTTCGTCAGCGAGGCGTCGACCGCCGAGAGGTCGGTGGTGAGCGGCTGGTAGACGCCGGTCCGGGGGAGCGACTCGTCGCTTCCCTCGCCGTCGAAGTACGCGACGCCGACCCGCACGTCCGAGTTCTGCGACTGCAGGTAGTCGACGAACTGGCGGGTGCCGAGCTCGACGAGGTCGATCTTGGTCGTCTCGTCGTAGGTGGTGCCGCCGACGGTGATGTCGTCGTCGTTGACGACGCCGCCGTACTGGTCGTACAGCATCGAGCCGGAGAAGTCCAGCGTCAGCATGATGTCGACCGGCTCCGCGCCGTCGTACACGTTGTCGCAGTCCTCGTCGTACCAGAGCGTCGCCTGGATCGCGTCGCCGAGGTCGCCGAGGTTGTCCGGGTCGACGATTGCCTCCGGTTCGGTGTGAGCGCCGCCGTCCTCGCTCACGTTGCCCGCCTGCATCCAGATGTAGCCGGGGTTGTCACAGAGGTGCAGCGAGAAGGTGATCTCGCCGGAGTCGCCGGGCTTCACGTCGGAGAACTGCGCGAGCGTCTCCATCGCCTCGCCCGTGACGGGGTCGGTGCCGAAGTCCGCCTCCGACAGCGGCGGGATGGTCTCGCAGTCCAGGACCGGGAGATTCGCCCCGTTGCTGTCCTCGTCGTCCTCGTCCGGGAAGTCGCTGTACGTGAACACCTCGCCGTCGATCTCGACGGACTGCTCGCCGTCGCCGTCGTGGTCGGGGTGCGCGCTGACGAAGGTGTGGCCGTCGCCGAAGTCGTACGTCTGCTGCCAGTCGACGAGGAGGTCGAGCTGGCCGGCGGTGAGCGTGTTGCCGTCGAACGACTCGGTGTCGTTGAAGTACGCCGTGGTGCCTAAGCCAGCGCCCGCCGACGCCAGCCCGACCGCGCCGAGGCCGGCCAGGATCGTGCGCCGCGAGAGTCCGATCGTGTCGATGTTGTCGTTGTCTGTCATGAGTGTGATTCCCCGAGGGGAAGTCCCACCGACGGAGTCGAACCGTCGTACGCCAGTGTGGGTAGTTGCCGTCCGAGCCGCGACCGCGGTCGACGCCCGAGATCGCCCGGGCGATCGACGCGTGGTTGAAGGGTTTACTCGACGCTGATGTCGAAGGCCACGCCCTCCTCGGCGCCAGCGTAGTCGCCCTGCACGTCGACGGTCACGTCGCCGCTGATGGTGAACGTGTTCGCGACGTCGGCCGCGTCGGTGTCGAACACGAGGTAGGTGACCTCGCGGTCGGGACCGTCGTTGGTCGCCGAGATCGAGTCGGGACCGCTAAGCGCGGTCGGCACGCCATCCAAGTCGAGCGCGAGGTTCGCGACGGAGACGGTCGCCTCGTCGGCCTTCGTCGTGATCGCGAGTTTCCCGCTCGGAGCGGGGATCGCGCTAGCAACGTTCACGCCGTCAAGGGTGAACGAGGCGGTGCCGCTGCCGTCGTACGAGTAGCTGAACGGAACGGCGTTGCCGGGCGTCCAGACGTAGTTGTCGGTGTCAGCGCTCCCGACGTCGGGGCCGACGGCGACTTCCCACGAGCCCGAGGGGCCGTTGTTCCCGTAGCGGCCGCGGGCGAAGGAGGTCTCCTGCTCGGTTTCGAACTCCTGTTGCTTGGCGAAGCCCTCACCCGTCCGGGTCGTGACGCTGGGGATGCAGGGGTTGTTCGTCCCGTCGTTGTGGCGGGCCTGCTCCGCGTAGAACTCGAAGTCGAACGCGACCGAGTCCGTCTGGATCTCGTTGCCGACGGTCGTCGGGACGACCCACTCGAAGCAGACGCACTGATCGGAGACGTTGGGCACGTCGTCGACGAACGGTTCCTCGACGCCGTCGAAGGCGGGGCGGTTCGCGATCGGAGCGTCGGGGTTACCGTCGCCGTACAGCGGGACGCCGGCACTGAGCGCGTTCATCACGTCCGCCAGCGAGCCGGAGACGATCTCGTTTCCGCCCTCGCCGTCAGGGGTGCAGTACGAGACGGTCACTTCCATCGCGTCGGCGAGCTCGCCCATGCCCTCGCCGGGGTCACCGCCGGTCTCGTCGGCGTCCATCTCGGGCTCGCTCTGTCCGTTCTCGTCGTTCGCGGTCAGCTCGCCGCACATCCACATGTACGCGGGGTTGTCGACGATCGAGAAGCAGAACTCGCCCTCGCCGGAGTCGCCGGGCTTCAGGTCGGAGACCTGGATGCTGAGGGGTTCGCCGTCCTCCTCGCCGCCCACGACGTTGCCGTCGATGAAGGTACCGTCAGGGGTGGAGTACTGCGCGTAGCTGCCCTGGTCCTCAGAGTAGTCGACGTGGACGAACAGGTCCAGCTCGCCGGCCGTGAGCGTGTTGTTCTCGAACGACTCGGTGTCGTTGAAATACGCCGTGGTGCCCAGTCCCGCGCCGGCGGAGGCGACGCCGACCGCCCCGAGTCCGACCAGCATCTTGCGCCGCGATAGTCCGATTGTGTCGTCGTTCATTGTGTATCATCCCCAGTGGGGAACTCCCGACGGCGGTCGCGAACCGCCGCGTCGGCCGCCCCGCAGGGCGCCGAATCGGGAACCGGGCGAGTGTCGCCCGGGAGTGAGCAGGTGTGCCGCTCGATTTCGTGTTCGATTTACGATACGTTGGTGCTGTTGCTGTCGACGTCCGTCCCGTTGAACGAGACGTCCGGGTTGTCGTTGTGCCGCGACTGCTCAGCGTAGACGGCGATGTCGAAGCCGACGGAGTCGGTCTGGATCTCGTTGCCGACGTCGGCGGGGAGCGTCCATTCGAAGCCGATGCACTGGGTCGTCGCGCCGGGGTACGGCTGGCGGTCCTCGTCCTGACGGTTGCCGTCAAGCGCGAACCCCTCGGAGAGCTGCGCGAAGACATCGGTCATCGAACCGGAGATGATCTTCTGTTCGCCCTCCAAGACGATCTGCGCGATCTCGGCGTAGACGGTGTCGAGGTCGGCCGGGTCGGGCGCGAGGAACGCGTCGTCGGGCGACGAGGAGATGTCCTCGACGAGGTCCTCGTCGACGTTGTTGCCGAGGCCGATACCGAAGACCCGGATGCCGGCGTCCTTGGCCTGCTGGGCCTCGGTACGGGCGTCGCCGATGTTCTCGAAGCCGTCGGTGAGAACGATCATCACCTTCGAGGCGCCGGCAGTGGCGTTGGTCCCGTTGATGAGTTCCTCCTGGGCGACGTCGATGCCGCCCGCGACGTTGGTCTGGCCGCCCGCGGTGTAGTTGTTGATCGCGTTCTGCACCGCGGTGTAGTTCGTCGTCAGCTCCTGGTCCAGCGAGGTGCTGCTGCTGAACGAGATCGCGGCGGCCTCGTCCGGCGCGGAGAGGTTGCCGACGAAGCTGGTCGCAGCCGCCTTCAGCGCCGAGAGGTTCGAGCCGCTCATCGAGCCGGAGGTGTCGCTGACGAGCGCGACTTCGAGCTCCTGTTGCTGGCCTGTGCCGGTGGGCTCGTACACGTTGTCGCAGTCCTCGTCGTACCAGACGCAGACCTCGATGGCGTCGGCGAGCTCGCCGATCCCGTCGGCGTCCTCGCCCTCGGCTGCCAGTTCGGGCTCGGACTGACCGTTCTCCGCGTTCTCGGTCAGCTCGCCCGCGAGGTAGAGGTACGCGGGGTTGTCACAGATGTGGATGCTGATCGTCACTTCGCCGGAGTCGCCGGGCTTCACGTCTTCGAGCGTGAACACCGGGATCCCGTCGCCGTTGACGAGGAACTCGTCGGCCTCGGGCGAACAGAAGTCGAACTGCTCGCCCATAACGAGGTCTTCCCACGCCTGCATGTCCGCGGGGCTGGGCGCCTGTCCGAGCAGGTACCGGCCGCCACCGAGATCTTGCGCGAGCGTCTCGTCGTTCGGGCCGTACCCCATCGCCCGGATGTCGTCCAGACGGCCGGGGCCGCCGAGGTACGTCGACTTGTAGTCGAGCTTGAGATCGAGCTCGCCCGCGGTGAGCGTGTTGCCCTCGAACGTCTCCGTGTCGTTGAAGTACGCCGTGGTACCGAGTCCCGCGCCCGCGGAGGCCACGCCGACGGCCCCGAGGCCGGCGAGCAGCTTGCGCCGCGAGAGTCCGATCGTGTCGTTGGTGTCCGGGTTCATGGTTCTCGCCGACTCGCCCTCCGACCGCGTCGAGTAGCCGAATCGGTTACTTCCCCCTCCGAGGGATACCCACCTAGTTACGCGCAGCCACGTCACCGTCGAACGATCGGTTCGATTCGGTGGAGCGAGCAGTTCGATCCGGTGGAACGGACGGTTCGCGCGGTCAAACGCCGCGTTCGATCGGCGGTTCGGTGATCCTACTTCGGGCAAAATCGACGACATGAACCCCATACTTCGACCGCGGCGGGCGGTACGGGACGCGTGCCGCTTCGGACGTGAGATCGGGGGCGATCGGAGCGAGAGGGCGGCGTCCACGGGGGCGCGGGCTATCGGTTTCGAGGCGTCGAATATCGGGTCGAGGTACCACGCGACGCGGACCGAACGGGGGTAGCGAGTGCATATCTATCCCCCCGAGGGAAGATGTAGCGCTAACGACCGATCTCCGCGTCGCGCGGAGCGTCGGACCCGCATCCATGAAACTCCGAAACGACGTCCTTCCGGCAGAGCAGGTGTACGCCATCCTCGCGAACGAGCGCCGTCGGCGCGCCCTCGAGCAGCTCGAGAGCGTCGGCGGCGTGGTGACGGTCCACGAGCTGTCGACGCTGGTGGCGGGCCGCGAGACGGGCGAGAGCCCGCCGCCGACGCGGTGTCGCGAGAGCGTGTACACCTCGCTCGTCCAGACGCACCTGCCGAAGCTGGAGGAGCTGGGCGTCATCGAGTACGACCGGGAGACGCAGACGATCGAGCTGTCGCGGCACGCGCGGGACGTCTCCCTGTACACCGAGATCGTCGCCAAGGGCGGGGTGACGTGGTCGGAGCTGTATCGCGCGCTCGGGGTCGCGTCGCTGACCGTCCTGCTCGCGGCGCTGCTCGGCGCACCGCTCGTCTCCGCGGTCGATCCGATCCTGCTGACGAGCGTCGCGCTCGCGCTGTTCGCCGCCGCGAGCGCCTATCAACTGTGGCTCAACCGCTTCTCCGTGCTCCGGCAGCTCCGGATCGGACGCAACGGCCTGCGCTCGCGGCGCCGAAGCTGAGACGAACGCCGCGTTCCGCGATCTGCCGGTCCTATTCTGAGCAGTCTGATGTTTCGCGCGCGCCTGCGAGCGGCCGCCTCCGGCGGCCGCGAGTCAGCGCGTGCGAGGTCGCCGGCGGCGTCGCCGCCGGCTGCCAGAGAGACCGGAGGTCTCTCGCTGGAGTCGGCCGCTCGGAGCGAAGCGAAGAGTGGCCGACGAGGCTGGGGAGGTGTGAGGTGCGGTCGCTGTGCGGTACAGGGTGAGACTCAAAGTGGCAAGTCGCCGGCGGCAACGCCGCCGGCTGCCAGAGGCGCGAAGCGCCTCGCGGCTGGGGCTTTGGAGGTGTTCACCGCGGAACGAGTGGTCAGGACGTATTATTCGGCCGCGAGCGACGGCGGCAGGTCCAGCTCGAACAGCCGCGCGTTGCAGGCGGCACAGCGGCCGGCGATCACGTCGTAGCTCGTACAGCAGGACTCGACGACGCGCTCCTCGAGGCTCACCGGTCCCTCGCAGGCGGGGCACTCCTCGACGAACAGTCGGAGCGCGCCGAGCACGCCGCTCCGCGCCGCGAGCGGGAGGTCCGTCCAGCCGTCGACGCGGTCGGTCAGCACGCGGTCGGCGGCGGCGTCGGCGAGGAACGCGGCGCGGGACTCCCAGTGGCCGATACGCTCGCCGTCGGCGAACGCGAAGGCGGTCGCGCCGCGCCAGTCGAGCGAGAGCGACTCGGCGTCGACGCCGGTGAGCGACGCGAGCGCCGCCAGGTCGACCTCGTCGCCGGGGGTGTCGGTCACGTCGGTCACGTCGATCTCCCCGGGCTCGGCCGCGGCCCCCGCGTCGGCGACGACGACGCCCGCGTCGAGGCGCATCCCGTCGACGGCGTCGTGCCACGCGGACGCGAACCACGGAGTGAAGGAGAGGTCGGTCCCGTCCGGCGTCTCGACGAGGACGTCGGCCGACAGCAGGTACGACTCCGCGTCGACGTCGGCCGGCGGCGCGACCGGCCGGCCCTTTCCGAACAGCCGCAGGACGCGCTCGGGGAGGTACCGCTTGGTGAGCTCGGGCGTCCCCGGAACGAGGTAGCCGCGGAGCCAGATCGCCGCGAGGGAGGCGAGGAGGACCGCCGCGCCGACCCCGGCCGTGAGCAGTCCGCCGACGGCGACGGCGACGACCGCGGCGACAGCGACGTTGACCGCCGTGCAGGGGAGACACCGGTTTTCGCCGGTGTACTCCGGGCGGCGGAAGCGATCGAGGGAGCTGAGCCCGGCCCGATGCGACGGCGGTTCCGAGACGGTCGTGTCGCGTGGAGTCGTCATTGGTCGATCGTGGCGCCGAACGGTCGTATGTATGCGGCTCCTACCGCCGGTGAGCCGGTCAGAGACGGGGCGTCGCCGCGAGGCTGCGGTCGGACATCGTGAAGCCGCGATCGGCGTCTTCGGGCAGACCGCGAGAGCACCGGGGCGCCGCAGTCCGTTCGAGCGCAACAAACGTCGAGAGAATGACATTCGCACCGGTGCCGTGGCGATTAAGATGTTGATAACTGGCGCGTCAAGCCTCCGTGTGCCGTTTTTGGTTGGATATGAAATATAAATATAATGGAAAATTGTATGCTGCTCGGTGTCAATCCACATTCAGAGCAGTTGCCCCGCAAGAGAGCCATGACACCCCAACTCGCGGTCACAGAAGAGGCACCGAGCGAGGACACCGGGCCCTCGCGCGACGAGATATTCACGGCGTTGAGCAACCGGCGGCGACGGAACGTGATCATCTACCTGAAAGAGCACGGGGACGACGCCCGCGTGAGGGACATCGCCGAGCAGCTGGCGGCGTGGGAGAACGAGGTCGACCCCGTCGAAGTGACGTACAAACAGCGGAAACGCGTGTACACCGCGCTCCACCAGTCGCACCTCCCGAAGCTGGCCAAGAGCGGCTTCATCGCGTACGAGCCCGACAGGGGGATCGTCTCCCTGACCGAGGAGAGCCGCCGGCTGGAGGTGTACCTCGAAGTCGTCTCCGAGAACGAGATCCTGTGGAGCGAGTATTACGTCGGCCTCGCGGTCGTCTGCGGGCTGCTCGGCGGCGCGGCGTGGATCGGGACCGTCCCGTTCGCGTCCGTCTCCGGGTACGCGTACGCGGTCCTCTTCGCGGCCCTCTTCGCCGTCTCCGGGGTCGTCCACCGGACGGTGACGCGTCGGAACCGGGTCGGGTAGGCGCTCGACGGGCCACACCCGTAGGGTTTTACCCGCCCACGGCGGGAGTACGGGTATATGCCAACGGGGATCGTCGGGGAGTTCCTCGATCTCAAGGCGGAGACGGACGCGGACGTCCTCGCGATGCAGTGCGGCGACTTCTACGAGTTCTTCGCGGACGACGCCGAGCTGGTCGCCGACGAGCTCGACCTGACGGTGTCACAGAAGTCCTCGCACGGCTCGTCGTACCCGATGGCGGGCGTCCCGCTCTCGGAGCTGACGCCCTACGTGAAGGCGCTCGTCGAGCGCGGCTACCGGGTCGCCGTCGCCGACCAGTACGAGACCGACGACGGCCACGCCCGCGAGATCACCCGCGTCGTCACGCCGGGCACCCTGCTGGAGACGGCCGACGACGACGCGCGGTATCTCGCGGCGATCGTTCGCGAGGACGACGGAACTGACGGCCCCTACGGGCTCGCTCTCGCCGACGTCACCACCGGGCGGTTCCTCGTCACCGAGGTCGACGACGAGAGCGACCTTCGAGCGGAGCTGTACCGTTTCGACCCCGCGGAGGTGCTCCCCGGCCCCCGCGTCCGCAACGACGACCGGCTGCTCGGCGCGGTCCGGGAGGACCTGTCGGGGTCGGTGTCGCTGTTCGACGCGGAGGCGTTCGCGCCGGGGCGGGCGACACACGCGGTCCGCGAGCAGTTCGGCCGAGAGACCGCGGACAGCGTCGGGATCGACTCCGACCTCGCGCTCCGCGCGGCCGGCGCGACCCTCGGCTACGTCGAGGAGACCGGCGCCGGCGTGCTCGCGTCGATGACCCGGCTGACGGCGTACGGCGACGGCGACCACGTCGACGTCGACGCGACGACCCAGCGCAACCTGGAGCTCACGGAGACGATGCGGGGCGACGGCGAGGGGTCGCTGTTCGAGACGGTCGACCACACCGTCACCGCGGCCGGCGGTCGACTGCTCCGCGAGTGGCTCACGCGCCCGCGACGGGACCGGGCCCGGCTCGACCGCCGGCTCGACGCGGTCGAGGCGCTGGCGTCGGCGGCGCTCGCGCGCGACCGCCTGCGGGAGACGCTCGGAGACGCGTACGACCTCGAGCGGCTGGCCGCGCGAGCGACGAGCGGGAGCGCGGGGGCACGCGAACTCCTCTCGGTGCGCGACACCCTCGCGCTGGTCCCGGAGATGGTCGACGCCGTCGAGGGGACCGCGCTCGCGGAGTCGCCGGTCGCGGCGGTGCTGGAGGACCTCGACCGCGAGCGGGCCCGCGCGCTCCACGGCGAGCTCGCCGACGCGCTCGCCGACGACCCCCCGAAGGCGAAGACGCAGGGCGGGCTGCTCCGGAAGGGGTACGACGACGACCTCGACGAGCTGATCGCGAGCCACGAGGAGGCGACGGAGTGGCTCGACACGCTCGCGGAGCGGGAGAAGCGCCAGTACGGGCTCAGCCACGTCACGGTCGACCGCAACAAGACGGACGGCTACTACGTCCAGGTCGGCAAGTCGGTCGCCGACCAGGTGCCGGAGCACTACCGCGAGATCAAGACGCTGAAGAACTCCAAGCGATTCGTCACCGACGAGCTGGCGGAGCGGGAGCGGGAGGTGCTCCGGCTCGAGGAGGCCCGCGGCGAGCTGGAGTACGAGCTGTTCGAGGAGCTGCGCGAGCGGGTCGCCGCCGACGCCGAGCTGCTGCAGGACGTGGGTCGGGTCGTTGCCGAGGTCGACGCGCTCGCGTCGCTGGCGACCCACGCCGCCGGCAACGACTGGACGCGGCCCGAGCTGACCGACGAGCGCCGGCTCGACGTCGAGGCGGGCCGCCACCCCGTCGTCGAGCGGACGACCGACTTCGTGCCGAACGACCTCCGGCTCGACGACGAGCGCGGCTTCCTCATCGTCACCGGCCCGAACATGAGCGGGAAGTCGACGTACATGCGGCAGGCCGCCCTCATTCAGCTGCTCGCGCAGGCGGGGTCGTTCGTCCCCGCCCGCGCCGCCGAGGTCGGGCTCGTCGACGGGATCTACACCCGCGTCGGCGCGCTCGACGAGCTGGCGCAGGGGCGCTCGACGTTCATGGTCGAGATGCAGGAGCTGTCGAACATCCTCCACTCGGCGACCGCGGACTCCCTCGTCATCCTCGACGAGGTCGGCCGCGGCACGGCCACCTACGACGGAATCTCGATCGCGTGGGCCGCGACCGAGTACCTCCACAACGAGGTGCGCGCGCGCACCCTCTTCGCCACGCACTACCACGAGCTGACGGCGCTGGCGGACCACCTCCCGCGGGTCGCCAACGTCCACGTCGCCGTCGACGAGCGCGACGGCGAGGTGACGTTCCTCCGGACGGTCCGCGACGGGCCGACGAACCGGTCGTACGGAGTCCACGTCGCCGACCTCGCCGGGGTCCCCAAGCCGGTCGTCGGGCGCGCCGACGAGGTGCTCGACCGGCTCCGCGAGGAGAAGGCCATCGAAGCGAAAGGGTCGCGGGGCGGGGGCGAGGGAGCCGGAAGCGACGGTACGGGGGACGGAACCGGGAGCGGCGAGGGCACGAAGCAGGTCGTCTTCGACCTCTCGTCCGGGTCGTTCGCGGGCGAGGGCGACGCCGGGTCGGCCGGGGCCGACGCCCCCGACACCGGGGGAAACCGGAACGGGAGGGGCTCGGCGTCGACGGCGGGCGGGGCGGGCGGAGCGGGCGGGGAGGCGGGCAGAGCTGGCGAGACGGCGGAGACCGCCGAAACCGACCGGATCGACCCCGAGATCCGCGCCGTGATCGAGGAGCTGAGCGACGTCGACGTCGCGGCGACCGCGCCGGTGGAGCTGCTCGCGCGAGTCCAGGAGTGGCAGGAGCGACTCGACGGGGACCGCTGACGACCGGTGCGACGAGAGTCGCCGGCGACCGGTGCGACGAGAGCCGACGACCCGCGCGACGGTGCGTCTGACGTAAGAACTAATGTCCGACCTCGTCGTGTGGTGTGTATGGGCATCATGAGCAAGATCCTCGGCGGGGGCGGCAACCGCTCCGTCGACGACTACGTCGAGCTCGACCTCGACGACTTCGCCGAGGCGCACGCGGACACGGGGATGCAGGTACACATCGCGGAGATCGGGGACCAGAGCGACGTCATCCCGATCAAAGACGCCGTCTACGACGGCGACTTCGTCATCGCCGACATCACCCGCCACTCCACGTCGGATCGCACGATCGAACACATCATCGACGAGCTGCGGCAGGTCGCCCAGGAGGTCGACGGCGACATCGTCCAGAAGGGCGACGATCAGATCGTTCTCACGCCCACGGGCGTCTCGATCTCGCGGAAGAAGCTGTAGCCGGGGCTCGTCTCGGTCTCGCGGTCGCCTCGTTTTCGCGCCGCGGACGCGCGTTCGGCCGCGATCGACCGGTGCGTGGCCGAACCGTGTGTTATATGCCCGTCTCCCGCCCACGTACGACCGAATGGACGAGCCGGTCCTGCTGACGGGCGCCGGCGGACGGGTGGGGCAGGCCATCCTCCGCGGCATCGGCGACGACTACGAGTGGCGACTCCTCGACAGGGAGCCGCTCCCGGCGGCGAAGGTGCCGGACGGGGTCACCGACGCCGACCGGTACGTCGCGGACATCACCGACGAGCGGGGGGTCCGGGAGGCGATGCGGGGCGTCGGCGCCGTGATCCACCTCGCCGGCGACCCGCGGAAGACGGCGCCGTGGGACTCCGTGCTCCGCAACAACATCGACGGGACGCAGGTCGTGATGCGCGCGGCCGTCGACGAGGGCGTCGAGAAATTCGCGTTCGCCTCCTCGAACCACGCCGTCGGCGGCTACGAGACCGACGACCGGACCCCGGACCTGTACCGCCCGGGCGACGACTACCGGCTGGACGGGACCGAGCTCCCCCGCCCCGGGAACCTCTACGGCGTCTCGAAGGCGACCGGCGAGGCGCTCGGGCGCCTCTACCACGACGAACACGGGATGAGCGTCGTCTGCGTCCGCATCGGGAACCTCACGAAGGACCACCCGCCGCGGGAGTACGAGCGCGGGCAGGCGATGTGGCTCTCGCACCGCGACTGCGCGCACCTGTTCGACCGGTGTCTGCAGGCCGACTACGGCTACGAGATCGTCTACGGCATCTCGAACAACGACCGCCGCTACTACTCGATCGAGCGCGCACGCGAGGCGCTCGGCTACGACCCCGCCGACAACTCCGCGAACTACACCTTCGAGGGCGAGCCGAAGGACGGGGACGCGGACCCGGACGGGGGCGACTCCGGCGACGGGATCGACCCCGACGGGGGGATCGACCCCGACGGGGGGATCGATCCCGCAGTCACCGAGGAGCCGAACTTCCCCTCGGACCCGGACACCCCGACCGACGGCGCCTGACCGGTCGGCGGCGCCCGAGGCCGGTTTTCAAAACAGGTCGTCGACGTCGCGCCGCTTCCGCTCCGCCAGTTCGACGTGGTCCGCGAGCCGCGCGGCCACCTGCGGGCGGGCGTCGGGCTCGCGGAGGAACGCGAAGAGGAGCTCCGCGAACCGCGTCCGGCCGGTGCCGCGCTCCTCGCGCGCCAGCGACGCCGCGGTCTCGAACGTCTCCTCGTCGGCGTGGTCGACCGCCTCGGCGAGCGCGGGCGCCGCGAGCAGCGCGGCCGCGAGGTCAAGATCCTCGAACCCCGGCGCCGCGCCGTCGACGCGGATCGGCGGCGGGCCGGCGCGCTCGACCGTCTCGGGGTCGGCCGCGAGCCGTCGGCACCACTCCCGGACGGTCGCGACGTCGACGCCGCGAGCCCCCGCGTCGGCGTCGCGAGTCGGCCCCCCGTCGAGACCGCCGAGGTACCGAACCGCGTTGGCGGCGCACCCGGTCGCGCCGGACCAGTTCCGCTCGGTCGCGTGGTGAGTCGCCGCCGCGGCCGCGATCAGCCCGTGGAGCAGGCGCTCGTCGTCGCCCTCGTCGAGCGGGAGCCACGCCGCCTCCCACGGGTCGTGGGCCGCGAGGACGTGCCCCTCGTTGAACAGGGCGGCGCCGGCGGCGACGGCGGCGGAGACCGACGGGGGCCCCTCGAAGTCGCCGCCGCGGTCGCCTTCCCCGCCGTCGTCGGCCGCGCCGTCGCGGACGCCGGAGTCTCTGTCGGTCACGTGCGAGCCTCGGCGACGGCGACGTAAAAAAGCGAGAGTCGCGACGCGGACCGCGACGGCGAGGCGTCGCCGAGAGTGGGAGGAAAGCGTCAGCGGGGACCCCGGCCGCGATCGACGCGGGTTACCGATCGCCGGCGGCGGACGCCGAGTCGCCGCCGGGGATCGGCAGCGTCCGGTCGACCGCGCCCGGGTACCGGCGCCCGAGCGCCGCGCCGGCGACGACGCCGGCGAAGAGGGCCAGTGCGATCGCGGCCGCGACCGGGAAGGAGGCGACCGCGACGATCGCGGCGGGGAGCGCCGCGAAGGCGGCCATGACGCGCGCCGACGGGAGGGGCGCGGTCGGGTCGGGACCCAGGTACGGATCGGGGTGTGCGGTGCGTCTGGAGCGGGATCGGTCTCGTCTCATGCTGAGTGGGGGTGGGTGGCGCGAGGGCCTCGCGCCGCGGTCGATTGCTGTTCGTCGGTCGGGGACCGTGTCGGGTGCGTCGCGGTCCGATCGGCGTCCGTGGGCGGTCGCCGCCCGCGGGCGGTCATCGGTCGCGAACGGTTGTCGCCCGCGAACGGTCATCGGTCGCGTCCGGTCGCCGTCCGCTCGCGCGGACGGACCTCCGAGATCCCGACGACGTCGGTGAGGTCGGCGACCTCGACGTCCGGCGCGAGCCGGACCGAGGCGTCGACCTCGACCGCGAGGTCGTTGAGGCGGGGGCGGAGGTCGACGACGTCGACGCGTTCGACGGCGACGCCGTCGCGACCCTCGAGCTTCGATCGGACGCCGGCGTGGAGGTCGCCCGCGGCGTCGCGGGGGACCGCCACCCGGAGCGCGACGTCGGTCGCGCGGCGGCAGGGTGGGCTGCCATACGGACCCGGGAGGGAGTCGATTCCTCACCCCGAGGCTCTGCCGCTTGAGCTACCGGGCCTACGGGAACGCGGCTGAAGCGTCGGGAGACGGGAGAGAAGGCGGCGCTCGCCTCGACAGGCGGGGGCCGACCGTCCCCGCGTCGGGGTCACGCGGCGACGGCGTCGAGACGAGCGACGACCGGCCCGCGGACCCGCTTCCCGACGCTCCGGAGGGGGGCGAACGTCGGAATGGGGTCGCGGACGGTCATGGTGGGGGCGCCCGGCGGGGGAGTCCGCTCGGGCGTACACTCACGCAGAGGAGGAACCGAGTTAATAGTTGTCCGAGTGTGCGGATCAATGGCGTGATTCGGCGGTCCGGGAGTATTCGTTCTGATTATCTCATTCGGAACGGACGACCGCTCCGGCGCGACGCCACCAGTACACTAAGGAGGGCGGCGGGCGTACGAGCGGTAGACGTGTCCAGCCTGTTGCCGGTCATCGCGGCGATCCTCGTGTCGGGACTCGTCGTCCAACTGGTCGCTCACCGTCTGAAGGTGCCGAGCGTCATTTTCTACCTTCTCATCGGAGTCGTGATGGGACCGGAGGTGTTGGGGCTCGTGACCCTCGAGACGTTCGGGGACGGCCTCGAGATCATCGTCGGACTCAGCGTCGCGATCATCGTCTTCGAAGGGGCGTTCGCCCTGCGGATCGAGCGCATCCGCGGCGCGTCCACGGTGTCGCTCCGACTGGTGACGGTCAGCGCCCTCGTGATGTTCCTCGGGACGACGGTCGCGGTCCGGTTCTTCGAGGGGGCGGACTGGGAGATCGCGCTGCTCATCGGGGCGCTGCTCGTGGCGACGGGACCGACCGTGATCACGCCGATACTCAACGTCGTCCGCGTCAGGGACCACGTCGCGACCGCGTTGGAGACCGAGGGGATCGTCAACGACGTGACCGCCGCCATCGTCGCCGTCGTGATCTTCGAGACGCTGCTGCTCGACGACCTCGGGGTCCCGGCGACCCTCCTCTCGTTCGCCGAGCGGCTCGGCGTCGGCGTGGGCGCCGGGGTGCTCGCGACGGTGATCATCTACTACCTGCTCGACAGCGAGTTCGTCCCCGAGCGCGACGTGCAGGCGTCGCAGTTCCTCGTGTTGGCGGCGGCGGTCGGAGCGTTCGCGGCCGCCGAGGCGGTCGCGGCCGAGGCGGGCATCGCGGCGGCCGCGACGAGCGGCATCCTGCTCGGGAACCTCGACATCGACAACAGAGAGGAGATCGAGCGGTTCGCGGAGAACACGACGCTCGTCGTCCTCTCGTTCGTGTTCATCTCGCTGGCCGCGCTGATCGACATCGAGGCGGTCGCGGCGCTCGGCGTCGGAGCCGTCGGGCTCGTGCTCGTGGTCATGCTCGTGCTCCGGCCGCTCGGGGCCCTCATCGCCACCGCCGGCGTCGAGCGGTTCACCTGGCCTGAGCGGCTGTTCATCGCCGGCGTGGGGCCGCGCGGGATCATCCCGGCGAGCGTGGCCACGCTGTTCGCGATCGAGCTGGAGCTGGCGGGGAGCGTGGCGCAGGGCGAGCTGCTGGTCGGGACGGTGTTCGCCGTCATCTTCGCGACGGTCGCGGTCGAGGCCGGGCTCGCGCGGCAGATCGGCGACGTTCTCGGAGTGTCACCAATGCGCACGATAATCATCGGCGGCGGTCGGGTCGGCCGGGCGCTCGCCACACGACTGGAGCGGCGGGGTGAGTACGTCGTCATCGTCGAGATCGACGACGAGGTGGTCGAGCGGGCGCGCTCGGACGGGTTCACCGTGTACGAGGGCGACGGCAGCGACACGGAGACGCTGCGCGAGGCGGGGGTCGAGGACGCCAAGCGGCTGATCACGGTGACCGGCGACGACGACATCAACCTCCTCGCGTGCCAGCTCGCGATCACGAAGTTCGACGTGGAGTCGGTGTACTCGCGGGTGAACGAGCCGGACAACGTCGACGCCTTCGACAGCATCGGCGTGAAGGCGATCGACTCGCCGACGGCGACCGCGGTGGCCATCGACGACGAGATCGAGCGGCCGGCGATCACCCACTGGATGAACGAGCTCGGCGACAGCCACGACGTCCAAGAGGTAGAGATGACCGCGGAGCACCTCACCGGGAAGACGATCCGCGACCTCAACGCGGAGATCCCCGACGGCACCTTCGTCGCCGTCGTCAGCCGGAACGGGGAGAACCACGTGCCGTCGGCCGACAGCGTGCTGGAGTACGGCGACCACGTCACCTTCATCGGCGACACGGACGCGGTCAGGCGCGCGATGGAGCGGTTCCACCCGCACGATTAAGACGCCGACCGAGAGGCACCGTCCGTTCGCGGAGCGAGGGCGAGGAGCGTCGGAGCTGCGTTCGGTTGTTTATAAATGGTCGATGTTGGTGCGGTGAGTAGCTCCAAAGCCCCAGCCTCGTCGCTGGCGCCGTCGGCGCCAGCGACTCCAGCGAGAATCGAAGATTCTCTGGCAGCCGGCGCGTAGCGCCGGCGACCTCGCGCGTGCTCCTCACGCCCCGTTGGGCGTTCGGAGGCACGCGCCACCGCCCCTTCTAAATCGCGAATGAATAGGGGTACAGCGTGGAATTCACGCACGGCTCGCGGTGCTCGCCGTTTGTGCATCCGAAAACGTCCTGACGGAGTCTCACGCGAGCGGAGCGAGCGTGAGGCACGTCAGGACCGAACGCCGCGGCTGCCGAACGAAGTGAGGCAGCCGCAAAGTGAACGTCCTGACGGAGATTTGAACTCCGGTCCCTGGCTCCGCAAGCCAAGAGGATAGTCCACTACCCTACCAGGACTCAAGCAAACGTACCGCGGTGGAACTTAAGACGGTTACGGTCCGGAGGCCGCGTGGCGGAGGGTCGCACGCGACGCGGTCGGGGGCAGACGACCGCGCCGGATTGCACACCTTTTGTATCGAGGGGACCGATGGACCCGTATGACTGAACTCCGCTCCGCGACGGCGACGCCGCGGACCCGACCGGCGACCGCGGCCCGAACCGGACCGGCGACGGGCACGCGTTCAGCCGCGAGACCCCGGCAAGGACAACGCTTATCCGCGGACTCGACAACCGAGGAGGTACGCGTATGGGAGTGATAGAGGACGTCTACGGGGACCTCGACACCGACGTCGAGTTCGAGGAGTTCGAGGCGGCCGTCGAGGACAAGGTCGAGCAGATGGGCGGGCTCGCCGACGAGGAGACGGCTGCGATGCTGATCGCCCACGAACTGCGCGACGAGGAGGCCGACACGATCGCCGACATCGAGCCGGGGATGAACGACGTGAAGTTCCTCGGGAAGGTGACCTCCATCGGCGAGGTTCGGACCTTCGAGCGCGACGAGGAGGACGCCGAGGAGGGGCGCGTCTGCAACGTCGACGTCGCGGACGCCTCCGGCTCCGTGCGAGTCGCCCTCTGGGACGACATGGCCGCGGCGGCCGTCGAGGAACTGGAGGTCGGCCAAGTGCTCCGCGTCATGGGCCGCCCGAAGGAGGGGTACAGCGGGCTGGAAGTGAGCGCCGACAAGGTCGAGCCGGACGAGGACGCCGAGGTCGACGTGCAGGTGCTCGACACCTACCGCGTCGAGGACCTCTCGCTCGGCGCCTCCGACGTCGACCTCGTCGGGCAGGTGCTCGACACCGACTCGGTCCGGACGTTCGACCGCGACGACGGCAGCGAGGGGCGCGTGGCCAACCTCACCGTCGGCGACGAGACGGGCCGCGTGCGCGTCACGCTGTGGGACGACAAGGCCGGCCTCGCCGACGAGTTCGAGGCCGGCGAGGTCGTCGAGGTCGGCGACGGCTACGTCCGCGAGCGCGACGGCGACTTGGAGCTCCACGTCGGCGACCGCGGCACCGTCGAGCGCGTCGACGAGGACGTCGAGTACGTCCCCGAGACGACCGACATCGCCGACCTCGAGATCGGCGAGACGGTCGACGTCGGCGGCGGCGTCATCGAGACGGACCCGAAGCGCACGTTCGACCGCGACGACGGGTCGGAGGGACAGGTGCGGAACGTCCGGATCAAAGACGAGACCGGCGAGATCCGGGTCGCGCTGTGGGGCGACAAGGCCGACCGCGAGATCGACCTGGCGGACCGCGTCGTCTTCACCGACGTGGAGATCCAGGACGGCTGGCAGGACGACTTGGAGGCGTCCGCGAACTGGCGCTCGACGGTCACCGTCCTCGACGAGGGGGCGGAGGCGGCGGACGGGGCGTCCAGCGCCGACAGCGGGAGCGGCGACCGCGGCGCGGAGGACACGGGGCTCGGCGCCTTCGCCGAGGACGGACAGAAGGCGGCCGCCGAGGCCGTCTCGGGCGAGACCACCGGAGACGGCGGCGGGAGCGCCGGGTCCGGCGGCGCCGCGGCCGCGACGGCGGAGCGATCGGCCGAGGAGGTCGAGTTCACCGGGACCGTCGTCCAGACCGGCGATCCCGTCGTGCTGGACGACGGCCAGCGCACGAAGAGCGTCGAGACGGACGCGAGCCTGCGGCTCGGCGAGGAGATCACGGTCCGCGGGACGGAGCGCGACGGAACGATCGACGCCGACGACGTGTTCTGATCGGACGGCGGCGCGACGGGGGGATGGTCGACCGCCGGAGCGGCGGTCGACGACGAGAGCGACGCGCCGAGTAGCCGCGACGCCAGCGCTCGGGCGCGGAGACGCCGGTAACGGAAAGCGTTATACGGTACACGGACGCGACTGTGTGTATGAGTGTCGAGTTGCCGTTCGCGCCGGTCGACGGGATCATCCGGCGGAACGCCGGGGAGCTCCGGGTCAGCGCCGACGCCGCCGAGGAGCTGGCGCGCCGCATCCAGTTGCACGGCGCGGAGCTGGCGATCGACGCGGCCGAACGGGCAACCGAGGACGGGCGGAAGACGCTGATGGCCGCCGACTTCGGCGTCGAACAGGTGATCGCTCGCGAGGAGCTCACCCTGCCCGTCGCGCCCATCGATCGAATCGCGCGGCTCCGGATCGACGACCGATACCGGGTCGGCGTCGACGCGCGGATCGCGCTGGCCGACATCCTCGAGGACTACGCCGACAACGTCGCGAGCGCGGCCGCGACGCTCGCGCGACACGCCGACCGACGGACCGTACAGGCCGAGGACATCGAGACGTACTTCGCCCTGTTCGAGTAGATGCGGTTCGGCTACAGCGAGCGGTGTCTCGCGCACGACACGGGGGAGCGACACCCGGAGAACCCGGACCGACTGCGCGCGATCCGACGCGGCCTCGCCAAGCGGCACGGCGTCGAGTACACCGAGGCGGACCCGGCGACCCGCGCGGAGGTCGTCGCCGTTCACGACGCCGAGTACGTGGACGAGCTCAAGGCGTTCGTCGACGACGGGGGCGGGAGCTGGGACCCCGACACCGTCGCGAGCGGGGGGACGTGGGACGCCGCGCTCACCGCCGCGGGCCTCGCGCAGTGGGCGGCCCAGTCGGCGCTCGACGGGGCCGACGGCCGCGACACCCCCTTCGCGCTCGGCCGCCCGCCGGGCCACCACGCGGTTCCCGACGACGCGATGGGCTTCTGCTTTTTCAACAACGCCGCCGTCGCGGCCCAGACCGTCCTCGACGCGGGCGACGCGGACCGGGTCGCGATCTTCGACTGGGACGTCCACCACGGGAACGGCACGCAGGACGTGTTCTACGACCGGGGCGACGTGCTCTACTCGTCGATCCACGAGGACGGGCTCTACCCGGACACCGGCGACCTCGAGGAGACCGGCCGCGGCGAGGGGGAGGGGACCACGGTGAACCTCCCGCTGGCCGCCGGTGCCGGCGACGGCGACTACCGGTACGCGATCGACGAGGCGATCGCGCCGGCGATCGATCGGTTCGACCCCGATCTGCTGATCGTCTCCGCGGGGTTCGACGCCCACCGCCACGACCCGATCTCGCGGATGCGCGTCTCCTCGGAGGGGTACGCGATGATGACCGATCGGATCCGGTCGGTCGCCGACGACGTCGGCGCGGCGGAGGCCTACGTGCTCGAAGGCGGCTACGGGCTCGACACCCTCGCCGAGGGCGTCTCAATGGTTCACGAGACGTACGACGGGCGAACCCCGGTCACCGACGACGAGGAGCCGGACGCGAAGACGGAATCGTTAGTGTCGGAGCTGCGGGAGCTGCTCGACCTGTAGGCGGGGGTCGACCGCGACGGTCGTCCGCGGTGAGGGCACGACCGAATCGACGCTCCGACCGCTCCGCTCGTCGATTAGCGACGACAGAAACGCCCGGAGCGGGATTTGAACCACAGTCGTTCCGCTCGTTTCACTCGCTTCACTCCCTGATTCAAATCCCTCTGTCTGAGTTCGTCGTCGCCGGACTCGCTCGTCGCTTCGCTCCTCGCTCGTAGTCGGCGACGACAGAAACGCCCGGAGCGGGATTTGAACCGGAATCAGACGTGCTCGCTCACTCCGTTCGCTGCGCGCGACTGATAGGGTTCAAATCATCAGGCGCTTCGCTACCGCGGCACTCACTCGTCGCTGTCGCTCCTCGTTCGTTGTTGCGGTAGCGAAAGACGCCCGGAGCGGGATTTGAACCCGCGTCACGACCGTGACAGGGTCGTATGATGGGCCACTACACCATCCGGGCAAACAGCGACAAAAGCCCCGAACAGGGGACGCCCGGAGCGGGATTTGAACCCGCGTCACGACCGTGACAGGGTCGTATGATGGGCCACTACACCATCCGGGCTTGTCGCAGTCATTGGTACCCCTGTCTGGCAAATAAGGCTTGTCATCGCCGGCGACGGTGGGGACGGGTGACAGGGGAAAGACGGCCGACCTCGTCGCCGATCGCGGCGGTAGTCTTTTGTACGATACCCGCATGAGTGTGAGTATCGCACGCCCCCGTCGTCGTGAGCCGCGCGCGGCGGAGTCGGTTGGCAAGTCTTATGCCGCTGGCCCATATAGCGATCTGTAGTATCTCGTGATAGCTTCTTTCAATAACCACCACCCATGGTAGACGTAAGCCAACACGAACTCGTCCCGGATCACGTCCTCCTCGACGACGACGAGGTCGACGAGGTTCTGGCGGAGTACGACGTGAAGCGGACGAACCTACCGAAGATCAAACGCACGGATCCCGCGATCCCCGACGAGGCCGAGGTCGGCGACGTGGTGAAGATCGTTCGAAACTCCCGCACGACCGAGGAAGCGGTCGTGTACCGACTAGTCGTCTCATGAACAGGCAAGACCGACGCGTGGTCTCACGCGAGTACTTCTCGGACGAACGGCTCGCCGAACATCACTTCCGCTCGTTCAACAACTTCCTGGACCGCGGCATGCAGGAGGTCGTCGACGAGAAGGAGACGATCGAGACCGACATCGGCGACAAGGAGGGCCAAGAGCCCGTCTACGTCGAGCTCGGCGACGTGCGGATGGTCACCCCGCGCGTCCGCGAGGCCGACGGCTCCGAGGAGCTGCTGTACCCCCAGGAGGCGCGGCTCCGGAACATCACCTACTCGGCGCCCGTCTTCATGGAGATGTCCATCGTGCGCGGCGGCGAGGACGAGCCCGAACAGGTCGTCGACACGACCGAGACGAAGGTCGGTCGAATGCCGATCATGGTCGGCTCTGACAAGTGTAACATGGCCGGCTTCTCCGACGAGGAGCTCATCGACATCGGCGAGGACCCCGTCGACCCCGGCGGCTACTTCATCGTCAACGGCTCCGAGCGCGTGCTGATGACCTCGGAGGACCTGGCGCCGAACAAGATCCTCGCGGAGTACGACTCGAAGTACGGCGACGAGATCCAGGTCGCCAAGACGTTCTCCCAGCGCCGCGGCTACCGCGCGCTGGTGCTGTGCGAGCGCAACCGCGAGGGGCTGCTCGAAGTGTCGTTCCCGTCCGTCTCGGGCTCGATCGACTTCGTGACCCTCGTCCGCGCGCTCGGACTGGAGTCGGACGAGGAGATCGTCCACCGCGTCTCGGACGACCCCGAGATCGTGAAGTTCATGTTGGAGAACTTAGAGGAGGCGGAGGTGCAGACGACCGAGGAGGCCATCGAGACCCTCGGCGAGCGCGTCGCCTCCGGCCAGGGGAAGAACTACCAGCTCAAGCGGGCGAACTACGTCATCGACCGCTACCTCCTGCCGCACCTCCACGAGGAGGGCGTCGAGGAGGAGGACGTGCGGATCAACAAGGCGTACTACCTCTGCCGGATGGCCGAGGCGTGCTTCGAGCTCGCCTTGGACCGCCGCGAGTCCGACGACAAGGACCACTACGCCAACAAGCGCCTGAAGGTCTCCGGCGACCTGATGCGCGACCTGTTCCGGACCGCCCTGAACAAGCTGGCGCGCGACGTGAAGTACCAGCTGGAGCGCGCGAACATGCGGAACCGGCAGCTCACCGTCAACACGGTCGTCCGCTCGGACGTGCTGACCGAGCGGCTCGAACACCCGATCGCGACGGGCAACTGGGTCGGCGGCCGCTCGGGCGTCTCCCAGCTCGTCGACCGGACGGACTACATGGGCGTGCTCTCGCACCTGCGGCGCCTGCGCTCGCCGCTGTCGCGGTCGCAGCCGCACTTCGAGGCGCGGGACCTCCACGCGACCCAGTGGGGTCGCATCTGTCCCTCCGAGACGCCGGAGGGACCGAACTGCGGGCTCGTGAAGAACTTCGCGCAGTCGATGGAGCTGTCGCAGACGGTCGAGGACGAACAGGGGCTGAAACGAGAACTGGCGTCGATGGGTGTCGAGGGGATCCCCGGCATCGAGGGCGTCGAACGACAGACGGCGGACGACTAACATGGCACAGGCAGAACGCGAAGCGAAGGTGTACGTCAACGGGAGCCTCGTCGGGACCCATCCGGACCCCGAGGCCCTCGCCGAACAGATCCGCGAGGCGCGCCGCCGAGGCGACGTCTCCGACATGGTGAACGTCTCGGTCAGAGACCGGACCCAGGAAGTGATCGTCAACGCGGACGCGGGGCGGGCCCGCCGACCGCTGATCGTCGTCGAGAACGGCGAGCCCCTGCTGGGCGACGAGGAGGTCGAGGCGCTCGAGCGCGGCGACGTCGAGTTCGACGACCTCATCGACCGCGGCTACGTCGAGTTCATCGACGCCGAGGAGGAGGAGGACATCCTCGTCGCCGTCGACGAGGGGGACGTGACCGAGGACCACACGCACCTCGAGATCGACCCGCAGCTCGTGTTCGGTATCGGCGCGGGGATGATCCCGTACCCCGAGCACAACGCCAGCCCGCGGATCACGATGGGCGCGGGGATGATGAAGCAGTCGCTCGGGCTCCCCTCCGCCAACTACCGGATCCGGCCGGACACGCGTCAGCACCTGCTGCACTACCCGCAGCTGGCGATGGTGAAGACGCAGACGTCCGACCAGATCAGCTTCGACAAGCGGCCGGCGGCGCAGAACTTCGTCGTCGCCGTGATGTCCTACGAGGGGTTCAACATCGAGGACGCGCTGGTGATGAACCAGGGCTCCGTCGACCGCGCGCTCACCCGCTCGCACTTCTTCCGGACCTACGAGGGCGAGGAGCGCCGGTACCCCGGCGGCCAGGAGGACCGCTTCGAGATCCCCGACCAGGACGTCCGCGGCGCCCGCGGCGAGGACGCCTACACGCACCTCGACGAGGACGGCCTCGTCAACCCCGAGACGAAGGTTGACGAGTCCTCCGTCCTGCTCGGCAAGACCAGCCCGCCGCGCTTCTTAGAGGAGCCGGACGACATGGGCGGGCTCTCCCCGCAGAAGCGCCGGGAGACCTCGGTCACGATGCGCTCGGGCGAGTCGGGCGTCGTCGACACGGTGACGCTGATGGAGGGCGAGGACGGCTCCAAGCTCTCGAAGGTGAAGGTGCGCGACCAGCGCGTCCCCGAGCTGGGCGACAAGTTCGCGTCCCGACACGGTCAGAAGGGCGTCGTCGGCCACCTCGCCCCGCAGGAGGACATGCCGTTCACCGAGGAGGGGGTCGTCCCCGACCTCGTGATGAACCCGCACGCCCTCCCGTCGCGGATGACGGTCGGCCACGTGCTGGAGATGCTCGGCGGGAAGGTCGGCTCGCTGCGCGGTTCGCGGGTCGACGGCACGCCGTTCCAGGGCGAAGACGAGGAGGAGCTCCGGAGCGGACTGGAGGAGCACGGCTTCAAGTCCTCCGGGAAGGAGGTCATGTACTCCGGCGTCACCGGCGAGAAGATCGACGCGGAGATCTTCGTCGGGACGATCTTCTACCACAAGCTGTACCACATGGTGTCGAACAAGCTCCACGCCCGCTCGCGCGGGCCGGTCCAGGTGCTCACGCGCCAGCCGACCGAGGGGCGGGCCCGCGAGGGCGGCCTGCGCGTCGGGGAGATGGAGCGCGACACGATCATCGGTCACGGCGCGTCGATGGTGCTCAACGAGCGGCTGCTGGAGTCGTCCGACGCCGAGACGGTCCACGTCTCCGCGGAGACGGGGCTCGTCGCCGTCGAGGACCGCGAGCAGCGCCGCGTGTACGATCCGGTCACGGGCGACGAGGACGACATCCACGAGCTCGAGGTGAGCTACGCGTTCAAGCTCCTCCTCGACGAGATGATCGCCCTGGGAATCCGACCGAAGCTCGAACTGGAGGACGCTATTTAAATGTCAATGCAAACACCGAAAGTGCTCGGCGGCATCGACTTCGGCCTCATGGACCCGGAGACGTACCGGGACATGTCGGCGACGAAGGTGATCACGGCCGACACGTACGACGACGACGGCTACCCGATCGACATGGGGTTGATGGACCCGCGGCTCGGCGTCATCGACCCCGGACTGGAGTGCCGGACCTGCGGCTCCCACTCCGGCTCCTGTAACGGCCACTTCGGCCACATCGAGCTGGCCGCGCCCGTCATCCACGTGGGCTTCACGAAGCTCATCCGGCGGCTGCTCCGCTCGACGTGCCGCGAGTGCGGAAAGCTCGCCTTGGACGAGGCGCAGCGCGACGAGTTCCGTGACCGCTACGAGCGCGCGAAGGAGCTCGGCGACGACGAGCACGACGTGCTGAAGGCCGCCGTCCGGCAGGCCCGGAAGGCGTCGACCTGCCCGTTCTGCGGCGAGCCGCAGGCGGACATCAAACACGAGAAGCCGACCACGTACTACGAGGTCCAGGACGTGCTCTCGGGCGACTACTCCGAGCGCATCGCAGCCGCGATGCAGCCCGACGAGGAGGAGGACGATCCGGGCACCTCGCCGCAGGAGCTCGCCGAGGAGACGGACATCGCCCTCGATCGGATCAACGAGATCATGGCCGGGGAGTTCCGCCCGCGCAAGGAGGACCGCCGCGCCATCGAGAAGGCGCTCGACGTCGACCTCACCGAGGAGGACATGAACAAGCTGATGCCCTCGGACGTCCGCGACTGGTTCGAGGACATCCCGAACGAGGACTTGGAGGTCCTCGGCATCGACGCGGAGGACTCCCGGCCGGAGTGGATGATCCTGACGGTCCTCCCCGTCCCGCCGGTGACCACCCGTCCCTCCATCACGCTCGACAACGGTCAGCGCTCCGAGGACGACCTCACGCACAAGCTGGTCGACATCATCCGGATCAACCAGCGGTTCATGGAGAATCGGGAGGCGGGCGCCCCGCAGCTGATCATCGAGGACCTCTGGGAGCTGCTCCAGTACCACGTCACCACGTTCGTCGACAACGAGATCAGCGGGACGCCGCCGGCGCGGCACCGCTCCGGACGGCCCCTCAAGACCCTCAGCCAGCGACTGAAGGGGAAGGAGGGCCGCTTCCGCGGCTCGCTGTCCGGCAAGCGCGTCAACTTCTCCGCCCGGACCGTCATCTCGCCGGACCCGACCCTCTCGCTGAACGAGGTCGGCGTCCCGGACCGCGTCGCCAAGGAGATGACCCAGACGCTCAATGTCACCGAGCGCAACGTCGAGGAGGCGCGCCAGTACGTCCGGAACGGACCCGAGGCGCACCCCGGCGCGAACTACGTGCGTCGTCCCGACGGACGTCGCCTGAAGGTGACCGAGAAGAACTGCGAGGAGCTCGCCGAGAAGGTCGAGGCCGACTGGGAGGTCAACCGCCACCTCGTCGACGGCGACATCGTGATCTTCAACCGGCAGCCCTCGCTGCACCGGATGTCCATCATGGCCCACGAGGTCGTGGTGATGCCGTACAAGACGTTCCGACTCAACACCGTCGTCTGCCCGCCGTACAACGCCGACTTCGACGGCGACGAGATGAACATGCACGCGCTCCAGAACGAGGAGGCCCGCGCCGAGGCGCGCGTCCTCATGCGCGTCCAAGAGCAGATCCTGAGCCCCCGCTTCGGCGGGAACATCATCGGCGCGATCCAGGACCACATCTCCGGGACGTACCTGCTCACGCACTCGAACCCCGAGTTCACCGAGACGCAGGCGCTCGACCTGCTCCGGGCGACCCGAGTGGACGAGCTGCCCGAGGCCGACGGCGTCGACGACGACGGCCGCGACTACTGGACCGGCCGGACGCTGTTCTCCGAGCTGCTGCCCGACGACCTCACGCTGCACTTCTCGTCGTCGACCGGCGACGACGTCGTCATCGAGAACGGCCAGCTGGTCGAGGGGACGATCGACGAGGACGCGGTCGGCGCGTTCGGCGGCGAGGTCGTCGACACCCTCACCAAGGAGTACGGCGAGACGCGCTCGCGCGTGTTCATCAACGAGATCGCGTCGCTGGCGATGCGCGCGATCATGCACTTCGGCTTCTCGATCGGGATCGACGACGAGTCGATCCCGCCGGAGGCCGAAGAGCAGGTCGACGACGCGATCGAGAGCGCGTACGACCGCGTCCAGGAGCTCATCGCGACGTACGAGGCCGGCGAGCTGGAGTCGCTGCCGGGCCGCGGCGTCGACGAGACGCTGGAGATGAAGATCATGCAGACGCTCGGGAAGGCCCGTGACTCGGCCGGGGAGATCGCCGACCAGCACTTCGGCGACGACAACCCGGCGGTCGTGATGGCCCGCTCCGGTGCCCGCGGCTCGATGCTGAACCTGACGCAGATGGCCGGCTCCGTCGGCCAGCAGGCGGTTCGGGGCGAGCGCATCAACCGCGGCTACGAGGACCGGACGCTCTCGCACTACAAGGAGAACGACCTCTCCGCGGAGGCGCACGGCTTCGTGGAGAACTCCTACCGCGGCGGGCTCACGCCCGAGGAGTTCTTCTTCCACGCGATGGGCGGCCGCGAGGGGCTGGTCGACACGGCGGTCCGGACCTCGAAGTCCGGCTACCTGCAGCGCCGCCTCATCAACGCGCTCTCCGAGCTGGAGGCGCAGTACGACGGCACGGTCCGGGACACCTCGGGCCGGATCGTCCAGTTCGAGTTCGGCGAGGACGGCACCTCGCCGGTGAAGGTGTCCTCCGGCGAGGGCGACGGCATCGACGTCGACGACATCGTCGACCGCGTCGTCGACTCGGAGTTCGACTCCGACGACGAGAAGGAGCGGTTCCTCGGCGAGCGGACGCCGCCGACGAACCTCTCGGAACACGCGGGGCCCGGCCTGAACAAGGCCTCGGGGGTGGAGTCGGATGACTGAGTACGACCACGTCACCGACGACATGGAGGCGGTCGTTGAGGCGACCGAGCTGCCCAGCCGCCTCAAGAGCGAGGTGTACGAGGCGCTCGAGAAGAAGGGCGAGGAGACCGGCGAGATCACCGTCGAGCAGGCCACCGAGGTCGCGACCGGCGTCGAGAACCGGTACATCGAGACGCGCGTGGACCCGCTCGACCCCGTCGGCACCGTCTCCGCGCAGTCGATCGGCGAGCCCGGGACGCAGATGACGATGAACACGTTCCACTACGCCGGCGTCGCGGAGATCGACGTCACGCAGGGGCTCCCCCGGCTCATCGAGCTGGTGGACGCCCGGAAGACGCCGGACACGCCGATGATGACCGTCCACCTCGAGGGCGAGTACGCGACGGACCGCGAGAAGGCCCACGAGGTCGTCTGGTCCATCGAGGCGACGCGCATCCTCGCGCTCGGTGACGTGTCGACGAACGTCGCCGACATGCTGGTGCGGATCGACCTGAACGACGACACGCTGCTGGAGCGGTGGCCGACCCACTCCGACCCCTCCGAGGTCGCCGAGATCATCGCCGAGACGATCGAGGACTCGCTCGGCGTCGACGCCCGCCAGTCGGGCACCGTCATCGAGTTCGGTCCGGGAGAGCCGAGCTACCGCGAGCTGCTCCAGCTCGTCGAGCGGCTCCGCGAGATCGTGTTCAAGGGGATCGAGGAGATCGAACGCGTCGTCATCCGGAAAGAGGAGATCGACGGCGAGGAGGAGTTCGTGCTCTACACCGAGGGGTCGGCGTTCGGCGACACCCTCGACATCGAGGGCGTCGACGCCTCGCGGACGACGTGTAACAACATCCACGAGATCTACCGCAACCTCGGCGTCGAGGCGGCCCGCGAGACGATCATCGACGAGACGAAGAACACGCTCGAAGAGCAGGGGCTCGACGACGTGAACGTCCGCCACCTAATGCTCGTGGCCGACATCATGACGAACAACGGCGAGATCGAGTCGATCGGCCGTCACGGCATCTCGGGGTCGAAGGACTCCGTGCTCGCGCGTGCGGCGTTCGAGGTGACGGTCAACCACCTGCTCGACGCCGCGATCCACGGCGAGTACGACGAGCTCGACGGCGTCATCGAGAACGTCATCGCCGGGAAACCGATCTCGCTCGGCACCGGCGACGTCGACCTGCGGATGGGGTCGCGCGTCGTGGGCGACGACTGATGTACGTCGAGCTCTCCGACGAGGCGCGGCGCTACATCGGTCGCTTCGACGAGCTGACCGGGGTCGCGCCGAAGGACTGCCTCGTGGAGGGCGACCGGCTCGTGTTCCTCGTGCCGGCCGGCGAGATGGCCGCCGCGATCGGACAGGCGGGCGAGACCGTCGAGGAGGCGGAGCGGCGGCTCGGCAAGTCCGTCGAGCTGGTGGAGGACGCGGACACGCCGGAGGCGTTCGTCGCGAGCGCGCTCGCGCCCGCGGCGGTCAACGCCGTGACGATTTCGGAGCAGAACGACCGCGTCGCGTACGTCGAGGTGCCGGAGCCGGACCGCGGCGTCGCCATCGGCGCCGACGGAGTCAACATCGAGACGGCCCGGACGCTGGCGAAGCGTCACCACGACATCGACGACGTGCAGCTGACCTGAGCCGGAATCCGCGCGCTTTTGCCGACGGACTCGCTTTTGAACCCATGAACCGCAGACGCGTCCTCGCGAGTCTCGGAACCGCAGCCGCGGTCGGGATCGCCGGCTGTTCCGGCGACGACGGCGGCGACGGCTCCGACAGCTCCGACGGCTCCGACGGCCCCGAGCGCCCGTTCGCCGACGCGGAGTGGCGCGACGGCGACGGGCTCGCACTCGACGCGCTCGCCGAGTCGCACACGCAGGCGTTCGTCGACGCGGGCGGCTTCACGCTGTTCTCGACGGCCGAGACGAGCCACGACGGGGACGGGGAGCCGACGCCGTGGCTCCCGTCACAGGTGTACGAGTCGAGCTACGACCTCGCGAACGGTCGTCAGTACGTGAGACAGGAGCTGACGGAGGCGTCGGAGACGGAGGTCACGGAGCTGTACGTCGCCGACGGCGAGCTGCTGTTCCGCCAGCGGGTCGGCGACGAGACGCGGTACGACCGGCAGTCGGTGGACCGCTCCGAGGCCGAACTGGCGGAGTCGATGCGACAGGAGGCGCTGACGGGGATCCGCGTCGAGGGCGAGACGGAGACCGGCGAGACGCGGTACCAGGGCCTGGGTCAGTGGAATCCGACGAGCGACGGGGAAGGCGAGGTCCGCGGCGAGGCGACCGCCCGGTTCGCCGCCGACGAGTTCGACGGCGACCGGAACATCCCCGAGACCGTCGAGACCGCGTCGGCGACGGCGCACGTGTACGAATCCGGCGTCGTCCCGCGGCTCGAACAGTCGTGGACCGGCGAACACGACGGGGGAGAGGCGACCGTCGACGTCGACATCGACTACCGCGATCCGGGGGCGGAGGTCGCCGAACCCGACTGGGTCGCCGACGCCCGCGAGGCGACGGGCGAGTGAGGACGGCCGACGGCGACCCACGGTCGGTGGCGAGTGCCCGTCCGCGGTCGACGCGAACGACGGGCGCTCGCGCCGGCTTACCGGCTCAGCGGTGACGAGCGGCTGTCGTTTCGGATTTCTTCTCACGAGAAACACTCTCAGAACGGACGAGAGGTACCGCTCGGACGATCTGAGGCCGTTTCGTCGCGTCGAAAGACGACGCTTAAGTAGCTCCGTTCGGAAGTAGACGTACGATGGCGAACGGCAAATACGCGGCCCGTAAGCTCAAGCAGGACCGGCAGAAGCGCCGCTGGTCCGACTCCGAGTACGCTCGGCGAGAGCGCGGGCTCAAGAAGAAGTCCGACCCCCTCGAGGGCGCCCCGCAGGCTCGCGGGATCGTCTTGGAGAAGGTCGGGATCGAGGCAAAGCAGCCGAACTCGGCGATCCGAAAGTGCGTCCGCGTCCAGCTCATCAAGAACGGGAAGCAGGTCACCGCGTTCTGTCCCGGTGACGGCGCCATCTCGTTCATCGACGAGCACGACGAGGTCACGATCGCCGGGATCGGCGGGGCCAAGGGTCGCGCGATGGGCGACCTCTCCGGCGTCAACTACAAGGTCGAGAAGGTCAACGGCGTCTCGATGATCGAACTGGTTCGCGGCAACGCGGAGAAACCCGTCAGATGAGCGGGGAGGAAGCCGAGGCGGAGTCCGACGCGGACGTCGCCGCCGACGAGCCGGAGCCGGACGCGCCCGCCGCCAGCGAGGCCGCCAACGAGAACGCCGAGCTGTTCGGCGTCTGGGACGTCACCGAGATCGCCTACGAGGACCCCTCGACGAAGCGCTACATGACCGTGACGCCCATCGCCCACACCATGGGCCGTCACGCGTCCAAGCAGTTCAAGAAGTCCGAGATCTCCCTGGTCGAGCGGCTGATCAACCGCCTGATGCAGACCGACGAGAACACGGGCAAGAAGCAGCAGGCGACGCGGATCGTCCGCGACGCCTTCGACATCGTCCACGACCGGACCGAGGAGAATCCGGTGCAGGTCCTCGTGACGGCCGTGGAGAACGCCGCGCCGCGGGAGGAGACCGTCCGCCTGAAGTACGGCGGCATCTCCGTCCCCAAGGCCGTCGACGTCGCGCCCCAGCGCCGCGTCGACCAGGCGCTGCTGTTCATCTCCGACGGCGTCGCCAGCGCGACGTACAAGTCGAGCACCGCCGCCGCCGAGGCGCTCGCCAACGAGCTGATCGCCGCGGCCGACTACGACGCCGACCGCTCCTACTCCATCTCGCAGAAGGAGGAGCGCGAGCGCGTCGCCGCCGCGGCCCGCTGACGCCGGTTCGACGAGCGAACCGACGGGTCGCGTTTTTCCGACCGAACCGTCCGCCGAGAGCGACGGCGCCGTCGGTTTCGACGCCGTCCGCGCGAGCGACGGCGCCTCCGCTCCGCGTCGGTAAACGCGCGAAAGCAGAGAGAAGAACCGAAAGAGAGAGCCGCGGGGCCGCGAGCCGCCTCAGTCGTCGGCCGGCGCCGCGCCGGAGCCGCCGTCCGAGTGCTGCTGTTTGACCCACGAGAGCTTGCCGCCGGCCGCGAGGATGTCGCGCTCGCGCTCGGAGGCGTCGAGGTCGGCGGTGAACTCCCACTCGCCGTTGACGCTCACGGTGAACTCCTCCTGCCCGGAGCGGACGCCCGCGGGCACGTCGTCGACGATCGCGAGGTCGTCGCCCTGCTCGATCTTGGCGTACGTCTCCTCGTCGATCGCCAGCGGGACGATGCCGAAGTTGAACAGGTTCGCCTTGTGGATGCGGGCGAAGCTCTGCGCGAAGACGGCCTCGATACCGAGGTACATCGGACAGAGGGCGGCGTGCTCGCGCGAGGAGCCCTGCCCGTAGTTCTCGCCGGCGACGAGGACGCCGCCGTCGGCGTCGAGCGAGCGCTGCGCGAAGGTGTCGTCGACGCGCGAGAGCGTGAACTCGGAGAGCTTCTCGATGTTCGAGCGGAACTTCAGGATGTCCGCCGTCGCCGGGATGATGTGGTCGGTGGTGATGTTGTCCTCCATCTTGAGGAGCGCCTCGCCGCCGTCCACGTCGATCCCGTCTTTCAGCGGCACGTCGCCGATGTTCGGCCCCTTGACGAGGCCGTCGTCGATCGCCTCGTCGGGCGAGATGATGTCGGAGTCGGACTCACCCATCCCGGGACCGTACTTCGTCCCCATCTCCAGGCCGGGCGCCTCGAGGTCGCCGAGGTCGTCCGCGAGGTCACGCGGGTCGACGATTTTGCCGGTGATGGCCGCCGCGGTGGCGACCTCGGGCGAGCAGAGGAAGACGGAGTCGTCCTCGATGCCCGAGCGGCCCTCGAAGTTGCGGTTGAAGGTGCGCAGCGAGACGGAGTCGGAGGCGGGCACGTGACCGATGCCGATACACGCCCCGCAGGTCGCCTCGGAGAAGTTGACGCCGGCCGCCATCATCTCCGCGGTCCAGCCCTCGCGGGCCAGCATCTCGGAGGCCTGCTTGGAGCCGGGCGCGACGATCATCTCGGTCTGCTTGGCGACCTCGCGGCCCTCCAGCATCTTCGCGCTGGGGAGGATGTCCTCGTAGGCGCCGTTAGTACAGGAGCCGATGATGACCTGCTCGACGTCGGTGCCCTCGTACTCGCTGACGGGGGCGACGTTGTCGGGCATCGACGGGGCGGCCACGAGCGGCTCGAGGTCGGAGAGGTCGACCTCGATCGTCTCCGCGTACTCCGCGTCGTCGTCGGGCTGGAGGTCGACGTGCTCCTCCTCGCGGTCCTGGCGCGCGAGCCAGTCTTTCGTCTTCTCGTCGGTGGCGAAGATCGAGGAGGTGGCGCCGAGCTCGGTGCCGAGGTTGGTGATCGTGGTCCGCTCGGGGATCGAGAGGTTCTCGGCGCCGGGGCCGGTGTACTCGAAGATCTTGCCGACGCCGCCCTTGACCGTCAGCTCGCCGAGGAGGTGCAGCGCGATGTCCTTCGCGGTCGCCCACTCGGGGAGCTCCCCTTCGAGGTGGACGTTGACGACTTCCGGCATCTCGACGTAGTAGGGGCCGCCGCCCATGGCGACGGCGATGTCGAGCCCGCCCGCGCCGATCGCGAGCTGGCCGAGCCCGCCGGGAGTCGGCGTGTGCGAGTCGGAGCCGAGCAGCGTCTTGCCGGGCGCGGCGAAGTTCTCCTTGTGGACCTGGTGGCAGATGCCGTTGCCGGGCCGCGAGAAGTAGGCGCCGTACGTGCCGGCCGCCGAGCGGAGGAACCGGTGGTCGTCGGTGTTCTTGAAGTCGAACTGGTACGTCTGGTGGTCGCAGTACTGCGCGGCGAGCTCCGTCTGGACCTCGTCGAGGTCCAGCGCCTCGAACTGGAGCCACACCATCGTCCCAGTCGTGTCCTGGGTCAGCACCTGGTCGATCTCGATGCCGATCTCCTCGCCGGGCGTCAGCTCGCCCTCGACGAGGTGGTCATCGAGGATCTTCTCCGTAATCGTTTGTCCCATATCATCCGCACGTCGCTCTCCCGTGGATATAAAACCCGCGAGTTTCCCGAAAGATCGACCGTGTAGGATCCGTCTCGCCGGCAATTCTTGGCGGGAGATCGGCGGGGTACCGTTCCCCGTGTGAGCGATACGCGTAACGAGTGTATAAGGCTCATAAAGGCCGTTATCGGCCGAATTCTCCGGGTCTCCCGCCGGCGGCGAACCGGCGGGTCCGCGCCGCGGCGGCGTGCGACACCGTTTAGTCTCGCCCGCGGATTCGGTCGGGCATGTTCGACTCGGGAGCGACGGTCGCGGCGGCGCTGGAAGCCGGCGACGCCGACCTCGACGACGCGCAGCGACAGCCGAACGGCGTCGACCTCACGGTCGGGGAGATATTCGAGCAGACGACCCCCGGACGGATCGGCCGCGACGGGAAGCGCGTCGGCGAGCGCGAGGCGGTGCCGGTCGAGGACGGCGCGTACCGGCTTGACCCGGGGACGTACGTGGTCCGGTACGGGGAGCCGGTGCGGATCCCCAGCGAGCGGGTCGGGTTCGTGCTCCCGCGGTCGACGCTGCTCCGGAACTCCTGTACCCTCGACACCGCCGTCTGGGACGCCGGCTACGAGGGTGTCGGCGAGGGGCGCCTCGACGTCGGCCACGCGATCGAGATCGAGCCGGGGGCGCGGATCGCCCAGCTGGTGCTCGCCGAGGCCGATCACGACGGGGCGTACGAGGGGTCGTATCAGGGAGAGAATCTCTGAGAAGCGGTCGCTCGTCGGTGTGAAAGGACGAACGACACGCCCGTGCCGGGAAAAGATGGCACGGGCGTGTCGTTCAGTAGGTCCCCGCTGACGCTTCGGCCCTCCAAGCGAAGCGTCACGCGAAACAAGCGGTGGAACGTACTTAAGCGTAGCGGGGGCGGCAGCGCTGTCGGATTCGGATCCGATGAAGTCGGTTCGGAATCGCCCGACTCGAGCGGGAGGTCAGCTACTGTCTCGCCGGGTGGTCCTCGCGGAGCCGCGACTGCCCCTCCCCGAGCAGTCGCTCCCGGAGGGTGCCGCCGCGGCGCGCGTCGCCGTCTTCGGGGTCCGGAACGAGCCCGCGCTCGCGCAGCTCCGGGACGACGAGGTCGACGAAGTCCGTCAGCGAGTCGGGGCGAACGACCTCCTTCACGTTGAACCCGTGGACGCCGACCTCCTCGTGCCAGTACGCTAACTCGTCGGCGATCACGTCGGGGGTGCCGACGATCTTCGGCGAGGTGGTGCCGAGCCCGCAGAACTCCGCGACCTCGCGGACCGTCCACTCGCGGTCCGGCTGCGCTTTGGTGAACGCGTTCATCGTCCCCTGGATCGCGTCCGTCTCGATGTGCTCGACCTTCTGGTCGGGGTCGAGCTCCGAGAGGTCCATGTCGAGGAAGCCGGAGAGGAGCGCGAGCGTCGCCTCGATGTCGACGTGGCGCTTGTACTCCTCGTACTTCGCCTCCGCGAGCGCCTGCGTCTCGCCGACGACGGGGACGACGCCGATGAAGAACTTCAGGCTCTCGGGGTCGCGGCCGTGGTCGGCCGCGCGCGACTTCACGTCCTCGATGTACTCGCGGACGCCCGCCTCGGTCGGCTGGCTGGCGAAGACGGCCTCGGCGTTCGCGGCCGCGAACTCCCGCCCGCGGTCGGAGGATCCGGCCTGGTAGACGACGGGGGTCCGCTGCGGCGAGGGCTCGCAGCCGTGGGGACCGGGCACGGAGAAGTGCTCTCCCTCGTGGTCGATCGCCGAGACCTTCTCGGGGTCGGTGTACCGCCCCGCCTCGCGGTCGACCTCGACCGCGTCGTCGTCCCACGACTCCTCCCACAGCGCGTAGCAGACGTCGAGGAACTCGTCGGCGCGGTCGTAGCGCGTCTCCTTGTCCATCCGCTCGTCGAGACCGAGGTTCTCGGCCGCCGACTGCAGGTAGGAGGTGACGACGTTGATCGCGACCCGCCCGTCGGTGAGGTGGTCGAGCGTGGAGAACTCCCGCGCGAGCTGGTACGGGTGGGTGTACGTCGTCGAGCGCGTCACGGCGAAGCCGAGGTCGTCGGTGACCTCGGCCATCGCGGGGACGACGAGCTGCGGGTCGCTCGCGGGCGTCTGGACCGCCTTCTCCACCGCGGTGTGGCGGTCGTCGCCGTACACGTCGTAGATCCCGCGCACGTCCGCGAAGAACACCGCGTCGAAGCCGCCGCGCTCGGCGGTCCTCGCGACCTCGGTCCAGTACTCCCGGTCGGTGTACTCCGGCGACCGGTCGCCGGGGTAGGTCCACGACCCCGGCGAGACGTGCTCGACGGAGGCCATGGTGAAGAGGTTGAGATGCAGGCGGTCGGGCATGGGCGCGGATACGGGAGGCCCCGGTAATACCCCACAGAAAGGGGCGTCACTTGTCGGCGTCGCGGACGCGGTGGAGAGTCGACCGCGAGAAGCGGACGAGACCTACGGCGACGCCGTCTCCGGCGAGGAGACGTACGCGGCGAAGTCGGAGGTCGTGATGATCCCGATCGGCGTGTCGCCGTCGACGACGGGCACGTGGTGGAAGCCGTGCTTGACCATGAGCGAGGCCACCGCCGAGACGGAGTCCTGCGCGCCGGCCGTGATCGGGTCGCTGGTCATGTACCGCTCGACGGTCGTCTCCGCTTTCGGCTGGCTCTTCGCGACGATGTCGACGAAGTCGGTCGTGGTGAGGATACCGACCAGCGCGCCGTCGTCGTCGACGACCAGCGCCGAGCTGATGTCGTTGTCGAGCAGCACGGCGGCCGCGTCCTCGACCAGCGTGTCGGGCGTCACCGTGTGGAGCTCGCTCGTCATCAGCCGCGCGACGAACACGTCTTCGATGTCGTCCATACGTGTGAGTCCGTCGCTCGGGGTATAAGGATTCCCACAGCGAGCGTCGACGCCGGCTAGCGGAACCGCGAGAGCCCCGACTGCCGGCGCGGCCCGGTGCCGTCGGGGTCGGCCACCCACGCGGTCCGTTCGTCGCGGAGCCCGTCGCGGTCGACCGCCGGGGGGTCGGCGGGGTCGTACGCGTCACAGCCCGCGCCGCAGTCGCGACCCGGGTCGACCACGCGATCGAACCGCTCGCAGTACGGCCGGCCGTCCGCGGTCGCCGTCGCGTGCGCGCATCCCGGGGGCGCGGGGCGCCACCCCTTCCCGTACGCGCGCTCCGCGATCCGGCGCCGCTTGCGGGCCAGCGCGTCCGGGTCGACGAGCGCGACGTCGGTCCGGAGCGACCGCTCGTCGCGGATCTCGACGCCGGGCGCGCCGGGGTCGAGGGGGGAGGGTTCCCGGACCACCTCGCGCTCGCCCGTCTCGGGGTCGAGCCGCCAGACGCCGACCGGGTCGGGGATCCGATTCAGGTGCGCGCGGGTGACGTACGAGGCGGTGGCGAGGATCGCCTCGTCGAACAGCCCGAGCGCGACGTCGTACCGCAGTTGGGCCGCCAGGTCGCCCGGCGTCCCGAGGTCCGGCTTGTTCTCGATCGCGGTCAGCGAGCCGACCCAGTCGTCGGGGTAGCGGGCGGTCGCGCGCACGACCGGGCGCCCGTCGCGGCGCTCGCGCTCGAGGTAGCCGACCTCGACCGCGCGCTCGACGACCGCGGCCGCGCGCTCTGGCGGGAGGTCGAACGCGTCCGCGACGGGGACCGCCTCGCCGGGACCGACCGCCGCCTCGAGCGCGGGGCCCGGGATCCGCTCGGACGCGATCGCCGCCCGCCGGTCGAACCCCGGGCCGGGCTCTACCACGCAGACGTCGACGATCCGGCCGCCGGGGTTCGTGACCCCCGAACCGAGCTGGCGGGCGATCACCCGATCCGGCGATTCGAGCGCGGCGCATAAGGCCAGCTCGAACCGAAACTCCATAGGGAGGGGAAGGGCGTCGACGAGTAAAGCGCGTCGGCGCGGTCGGTTGCGGCGACGACGGGAGGAGCGACGGCGTCCCCGAGGAGAGGCGCGACCGCACCGCCGCGGTCGAAACCGGTATTCCCCGGCGTCGCCAACGTCGACCATGCGCCGGGTCACCCGGAACCTCCTCGTCGCCATCGCGCTGGTCGTCGTCGCCCTGCTCGCGTTAGGGGCCCTGCCGAGCTACCTCGGCAGCGGCGACCCCTACTACCTGACCGCCGAGCCGATCGAGACCGACGAGCCGGCCGTGGACGCGAACAACGTCTCCGAGCGACGGTGGCCGTTTCTGACGAGCGCGCTAACGAGCGACGACGGCCGCTCCGACCCGTACCGGGCCGACTCCTACGGGATCAAGGAGTGGTTCACCCACACGCCGTTCGACGAGGTGGACGCCCTCGTTCGACAGACCCCCGAGGCCGCGACGGACGACGGCGTCCGCGTGCGGTACGAGGGTGCCGTCTACCGCGTGGAGGTGGTGCGGCCGTGAGCGACGACGCGCCGGCCGCCGACCTCCGCGACCTCCCGGCCTTTTCCGACGGCCGCAACCACTCGCTGCCGGGCGAGCCGGAGTGGCCGGTGCGGGAGGTCGCCGTCGAGTACGACCCCGGCTGGTTCGTCGGCGGGTACGACCGCGTCGAGCAGCCGGACGGGTCGGAGAAGAACTACTACTGGGCGGAGCTGTCGCCCGCGACGGTCGTGGTCGCGGTCGCCGACGGCGACGTGCTGTTCGTCGAGCAGTACCGCCCGACGGTCCGGAACACCCAGCTGGAGCTGCCCGCCGGGATCGTCGAGCGCGGCGAGTCGTACACCGCGGCGGGGGCGCGCGAGCTGGCCGAGGAGACCGGCTTCGCGCCGTCGTCGACGTCGCTGCTCCAGGAGGTGTGGTGCTCGACCGGCGTGCTCCGCCACAAGCGCGGCTACGTGTTCGCAGAGGGGCTCGAGCCTGTCGACGTCGACCACGACAGCAACGAGTTCCTCTCGCCCCGGGCGGTGCCGGTCGAGGAGGCGCTCGAACTCGCCCGTGAGCCGCCGACGAACGACGCGACGCTGGAGGGGCTCCTGCTCGCCGACCGGGAGGGGCTACTGTAGGGGGCGCCCGACCCGGGGGCAGGCTCCGGAACCCGACGCGCGTCCAGTTCCGCGCGCCGACGGGGAGGTATTAGTCGTCTCGGCCCCTGCCTCCCTCCATGAACCGGACCTCGGAGCAGTCGGTGTTGCTGTCGGACGACCCCCCGCTCGACCTCCGCCTCTCGGAGGCGGAGCTGGAGGCGACCCGCGAGCGCCTCGTCTCGTTCATCGCGGACGTCGTCGACGACGCCGGCGCGGAGGGCGCCGTCCTCGGCCTCTCGGGCGGGATCGACTCGACGCTGACCGCCCACCTCGCCGTCGAGGCGCTCGGCGAGGACGGGCTCCACGGGATCACGATGCCCTCGACGGTGAACGACCCCGACGTGATGAGCGACGCGGAGCGCGTCGCTCACGAGCTCGGGATCGAGTACGACGTGGTCGAGATCCAGCCGATCGCGGAGTCGTTCTTCGACGCGTTCCCGGAAGCCGCCGAGGACCGGACGGCGGCGGGGAACGTGTACGTTCGGACCCGCGCGGTCCTGAACTACCTCGTCGCCAACGCGGAGAATCGAGTGGTGCTCGGAACGGGGAACCGCGCGGAGGCGATGACCGGATACTTCACGAAGTACGGCGACCAGGCGGTCGACTGCAACCCGATCGGGAACCTCTACAAACAGCAGGTCCGCCAGCTGGCGGCGCACGTCGGCGTCCCGCGCGACCTCGTGATGCAGGAGCCGACCGCGGGGATGTGGGAGGGCCAGACCGACGCCGAGGAGATGGGGCTCGACTACGACACCGTCGACGCGATCCTCGCCGTCCACGTCGACGGCGGCCTCTCCCGGGCGGCGACGGTCCGCGAACTCGACGTGCCCGCCGAGGCCGTCGACCGCGTCGTCGAGCTCCACGAGCGGAGCGCCCACAAGCGGTCGATGCCGCCGGCTCCGGAGCGGTAAGCGGCGACAGCGGCGACAGGAGGGCCGGAGCGGGGAGGACGATCGGTCAGGCGTCGTGCGCCCGTTGTTTCGTGACCTCCGCGATACCGGCGTTGGCCGAGCAGTTCGGGCACGCGTGGATCCGGCCGCGCGCGTCGGAGAACACGCGGGCGAACCGGTCCGAGACGTGCGCGTCGCAGTGTTCACACGTGGGCATAACGGGGACTCTCCTCGTGTGAGGTGGCGTCGTGTATCATGGTATTCTGTGCGTGTGAGAGTTGGTCACGAACGCCTAAGTGGGCTTTCCGAACTCCGGCCCAAATTACACCCAAAACCCCGACCGATCGTCGGAAAAGACGGGTCGACGCCGCGGTCAGAACGCCCGCAGCTCCTCGAGCACGGCCAGCGCGGAGCCGTCGTCGATGGCCTCGCGGGCGGTCTCCAGTCCCGCCTCGATCGAGTCGGCGTCCTCGCGGGCGTAGATCCGGAGCGCGGCGTTGACCGCGACCGCGTCGGCGAAGGCGCCGTCGCGTTCGCCGGCCAGGACCTCCCCGGTGATGGCGGCCGACTCCGCGGCCACGTCGTCGACCGCGAGGTCCGCCTCCTCGAGGTCCATCCCGTACTCGGCGGTCTCGATCTCGAAGTCGTCGAAGGAGGCGCCCTCGCTGCCGGCCTCGTCGCCATCGCTCTCCCCGTCGCCGTCGCTCCCGCCGGCCGCGTCCCACTCGGCGACCTTGGTGTAGCCGGGTCGCACGTCGTCGTACCCCTCCATGCCCTGGAACATCAGGACGCGGTCGAGGTCGTGGAACTCGCTTTCGACGAACGTGTCGACCACCTTCTTCGCGAACGCGAGGTGGTAGAAGGAGCCGAGGTGGACGGACGCGCCGGCGGGGTTCGCCAGCGTCTCGATCGTGTTGACGAACGTCCGGACCCCCATCATGTCCCGGCGGTCGAACAGGTCGTCGATCGCGGGGTTGAACGCGGGCTGGTAGTAGAAGCCGAAGCCAGTCTCGTCGACCATGTCGGCGGAGTCGGACGGCGTCAGCTCGGTGTGGACGCCGAGCTCGTCTAAGACGTGCTTGTACGCGTCCTGCTTCTGCGTGGGGACGCGGTCGCCCGAGTGGACGACGACGGGAGTGCCCGCGGCGGCCGCGACGACGCCGGCGGCGACGCCGAGGATGGCGGAGCGCCCCTTCCCGTCGTAGTTGGCGCCGCAGTCGACGGGGTCGGCGTCGGGCTCGGCGTACTCGACGCGCTCGCACATCACGTCGACGTACGCCCCGAGCTCCTCGGGCGTGTTCCGCTTCCAGCGGTTCGCGAGCCAGAACGCCCCGAGCGTCGTCGAGTCGGGCTCGTCCGCGAGAACCCGCTCGAACGCCTCGGTCGCCTGCGCGCGCGTCAGGTCGTCGGCCGACTTGTGACCGGAGCCGCAGACCTCGGTCATCAGCCGCTTGAGGGGCCACTCGCCGAACTCCTGGGTCGCCTGAGCCATACGCGTCGTTCGGGGCCTCGAACGAAAAGTCCCTCGCTCGGCTCCCGGCCGGCGGGAACGGACCGCTCGCGGACGGCGCGCGCGAGCGCACGACGGGGTAGGCCCGAGCGCGGCGAGCCGGACCGGGCTCGGGAGGCGCGCGCGAGCCGCGGAGGCCGGCGACGGAGCCCCTCGCGCCGGTTCCGTGCCAACCGTTCGCATAATACAAGAGATCGATTGGGGTTTTCTATCCTGTTTTAGAATTGTATCGTCCAATTTCTATTCTCAGAAGAATTGTACCAGGGTGCAAAAGCGTTAAAACTATATGTGCGTCCATCTGTTAGAGAAGCGTACCCGATGACGTCCAAATCCGTCGCCACCGCGCTCACGCTGTATCGCGCCCGCACGCTGACGCTCGAACAGGCCGCCACCGTCGGCGGCTGCTCGGCGGCGCAGCTGGAGGAGAGCGCCCGGGCGTTCGCGCCGACGTCGGGGCGGGCTCCCGCCGACGACTGACTCGGCCCTCCCTGAACCGCCCCCGCCACCGGCCCGCCACCGACCCGCCGACGCTCCGGAACGGCTGACCCTCTCCGAAACCCGTAGGTACGCGCGACCCCAACAGGACGCAATGAGTCTGGACGCCGACTGGCGGGCCGACGTCGACGCGGTCGACGCCGCGCTCGTCGACGAGTACCAGAGCGGCTTCCCCGTCGAGCCGCGCCCGTTCGAGCGGGTCGCCCGCGAGATAGCCGCCGAGACGGGCGTCGCCGTCGACGCCGACGAGGCGCTCGACCGCGTCCGCGACCTCCGCGAGCGCGGCGTGTTCCGGCGGTTCGGCGCGGTGCTCAACCCGCCCGTCATCGGGTCGTCGACGCTGGCGGCCGTGCGGGCGCCCGAAGACCGGTTCGACGAGGTCGCCGAGGTGATCAACGGCTACCGGCAGGTGAACCACAACTACCGCCGCGACCACGCGTGGAACCAGTGGTTCGTCGTCACCGCGGGCTCGCGGGAGCGCCGGGACGAGATTCTCGCGGAGATCGAGGAGCGGACCGGCTGCGAGGTGCTGGCGCTCCCGATGCTCACGGACTACTACATCGACCTGGAGTTCCCCGTGGTCAACGCGGATCGGTTCGCGCGGGAGTCCCTCGACGAGACCGCGGTTTCGGCCACCCGCATCTCCGAGGACGCCCGCGGCGACCTCTCGCCGCTCGAGGCCGACCTCCTCCTCGCGATCCAGGACGGCTTCCCGCTGTCGGCGACCCCCTACGCCGACGTGGCCGACGAGATCGGCGCCCCCATCGACGACGTCCTCGCAGCGGTCGAGCGCCTGCTCGCGGACGGCTGCATCAAGCGGATCGGGTGCGTCGTCAACCACGTCGTCACCGGGTTCACGAACAACTGCATGGTCGTCTGGGACGTGCCCGACGACGAGCTCGACGAGCGCGGCGAGGCGGTCGGGAGCCTCCCGTACGTCACGCTGTGTTACCACCGCCCGCGCCGGCCCGAGCAGGAGTGGGAGTACAACCTGTTCACGATGATCCACGGGCGCGAGGCCGAGGCCGTCGACGCGAAGATCGACGAGCTGGCGGCCGACCACCTCCCGTTCGCCCACGAACGGTTGTACTCGACGGAGACGCTGAAACAGACCGGCGCGCGGTACGAGGACCTCGTCGCGGACGGGGAGTAGCGCTGAAGGAGGGACGGACCGCGGACCTCAGTCGTCGCCGAGCGACGCGCCCGGCTCGTCCGCGTCGAGCGCGTCGCGGGCGGCGGCGTCGAGACCGCTTCCCGCGCCGAGGCCGTCGAGCGCGTCCGCGCCCGCGACCGCGACGACGACGAAGCCGACCTTCGAGACGACGTCGAGGTAGACGAACACGAGCATCTCCGTGGAGGCCGTCAGGAGCCCGAGGCCGGTCGGCGCCAGCACCCAGACGACCGGGTACAGCGTCCAGAGGACGACCGTGATGTTCCGGAGCGTCCCGAAGACGGCGCGGACGCGGTCGCCCTCGGCCGACGCCGAGCGCGGGAGCGCGACGAGCAGGCCGTAGACGAGCGCGGCGTACGCCGTCGCGGCGACGCCGAACAGGGCCCACGAGAGCGTCCCGGCGGTGACGACCGCGGCGGTCCCGCCGGCGATGATCACCACGTCGACCGCGATCAGCCCGGCGAGCAGCCCGCGCGACGGGCGCGCGAGCAGGCCGAGGTAGAGGAGTAGCAGCGGGGTCGTGATCAGCCAGTCGAGGTAGCGCGCGACCGGGAGGTCGCCGCCGGGCGTCGCCACCGTTCCGAGCCCGAGCGCCATCGCGAGGTACGCGAGCGCCGCGACTCCGGTGACGCCGGCGAGGGTGGCGTAGTACCGCGCGTGCGACTCGCCGGTCTCAGGCGACCCCGACAGCCACGCCCACAGCGGCGGCACCGTCCCCGCGCCCATCGCGAGGACCCCGAGCCACGCCCATATCGTCGTGTCGGCGAGCATCTCAGTTCACCCCCTCCCCGGCGGCGCCGTCGTCGGGCTCCCCGTGCGAGAAGTCGAAGGCGGTGTCGGAGTCGCTCCCGCGCCCGCCCGTTTCGGCGTCGGCACCGTCGCCCGCGGTCCCCCCGTCGGAGACCGCCGTGGCGGACCCGCCCGGAGCGCCCGAATCGCCCCCGAGCGCGTCGTCGGCCACGAACTCGAAGCCGCCGACAGCGTCGCGCAGGCGGCCCGCGCGGTCGGAGAGCGACTCGGCGGCGGTCTCGACCGCCCCGAGGGTGCGCTCCTGCTCGTCGACCGCGCCGGTGACGTCGCCGGCCGCGCCGGCCGTCTGCGCGCTGATCGCGGAGACGTCCTCGACGTGGCCGACGACCGCGTCCACGGAGTCGGCCTGCGTCTCCGTGGCGCGGGTGATCTCGGTCATGCTGGTGTCGGTGCGCTCGGAGGCCTCAGCGAGGCGCTCCAGGGCGTCGATCGACGTCTCGACGGTCTCGACGCCGGCGGAGATCCGCTCTTCGGTGCGCTCCATCGCGTTCGCGCCCGTCTCCGCGCGCTCCTGTACGGAGTGGATCCGAGCCTCGATCTCGCTGGCCGACTCCTGGGTCTCCTCGGCCAGCGCCTTCACCTCCTCGGCGACGACCGCGAAGCCGGCGCCCTCCGCGCCGGACCGGGCCGCCTCGATCGACGCGTTGAGCGCGAGCAGGTTCGTCTGCTCGGCGATCTCCGAGATGGTGTCGACCACCTCGCCGATCTCCTCGACCTCCGCGGCCAGCGCCTCGACCTCGGCGGTCGTCTCCGCGGTCGTCTCCTCGACCGCGTCCATCTCCGCGAGCGCCTCCTCGGCGGCCTCGCGGCCCTCCTCGCCGACGCCCGCGGCGTGCTCCGCGGTCTCGGCCACGTCGGAGACGGTGGCGGCGACCTCCTCGGCCGACGACGCGAGGTTCTCCGCCTCGTCGGTCGCCGCCCGGAGGTCGTCGCGCTGGGTGCGCGCCCCCTCGGCGATCTCCTCGACCGCCTCGCTCACGGTCCCGGTCGTCGCCCGAAGGCTCTCCGTGCGGTCGTCGACGGTGCCCGCGACGTCGGCGGTGTCCTCGGCGACCGTCGCGACCGACGCCACCGTCCCTTCCAGCTCGTCGGCCATCTCGTTGAACGCGGCGCCGACGCGGGCCATCGCCTCGCTGTCGCTCTCGGGGTCGACGCGCCGCGTCAGGTCGCCGTCGGCGAGCGCCCGCATGGCCGATTCGTACTCGCTCGCCTTGCGCTCGACCGTCTCGGCGCGCTCGGTCGCCTCCCGGCGGGCCTCCTCGGCCTCACGGCGGGCGATCTCCGCGTCGTCGATCTCGGCGCGGAGCGAGCCGCGCATGGCGTCGAACGCCTCGAACAGCCGGCCGATCTCGTCGGTCCGCCCCGTCTCGAGCGTCACGTCGAGGTCTCCGTCGGCCATGCGCTCCGCCTTCGCCGTGAGCTGGCGCAGCGAGATGACCGTGTTCGACCCGACCGTGACGCCGATGAGCGCGAGCCCGATCACCGTCAGCAGCGTCATCCCGACGAGGCCGGAGCGGATCTCCGCGCCGATCGCCCCGACGCCCTCCGTTCGGAGGTAGACGACCGCCCCGTACGCGACTGAGATCCCCGTGACGCCGATCAGCGACAGCGCGAGTTTCGCGCCGTAGCTCGACCGGACGCCGGAGAACGGTCCCTCTTGCATGATGTACCGATCGCCAGGGAAACGGCGACATTAATGACTGGGATGAAAATATCAGTTCTGAAAACCCTGTGCGGCGCGATCTCGGCCGAAGGCGGCGGTCAGCCGAGGAGGTAGCGCGTCCAGGGGTACCGCTCGACGAGCGGCTCGCCGCCGACCTCGTACTGTTCGACGTAGGCGTCGAGCCCGAGGATGCGCCCGGCGCCGAAGGCGGCGACCGAGAGGAACACGAGCATGTACGCGAAGTCGCCGTTGATGTAGCCGTGGCCGATGTCCCAGTTCCCGAGGTAGAACAGGAGCATCATGAACGCGCCCCAGAACGCGGCGAATCGCGTGAGCAAGCCCACGATGACGCCGAGACCGATGAGGAGTTCGCCCCACGGCACCGCGACGTTCACGAACTCGACGAACCACGCGGTCTCGCCCATCGCGGTGAACAGCCCGGCGGCCGGACTCCCGTTCCCGGCTGGCGCGTTCAAGAGGTAGCCGGACGCGCTGAACTCCCCGCTCAGAACCTTGTCGAGGCCGCTCTGGAAGAACGCCAACCCGATCATCAAGCGCAACGCGAGGATGAACCAGACGCTGAGCGTGTGGAGTCTTCCCTCCACCGAGACGCCGCCGATCGTGCTCCGCAGTGAGACTTCTTTTGTCGACATACCGATACCGACTCGCCGTCGGGGGATAATTGCCGGTCGGGATTCCCGGGAGGGGAGAGACCGACGGGAGCGGGCGGGACCGGTACGTTGACGGGGGCTCCGGCTCCCGACTACGTATGTCGGACGCGTTCGATCGGCTCGGGTACGGGACGTACAGGCTGGCCCGCGGCGAGGAGTGCGTCGCCGGGGTCGCCCACGCGGTCGAGACGGGCTACCGGCACGTCGACACGGCGCAGGAGTACGACAACGAGGCGTCGGTCGGGACGGGGATCGACCGCACCGACGTCGACCGCGACGACCTGTTCGTCGCGACGAAGCTCTCGACGGACAACCTCTCGTACGACGAGGCGGTCGCGACGGCGCGGGTGAGCCGCGACCGGCTCGGCGTCGACTCGATCGACCTGCTGTACGTCCACTGGCCGATACACACCTACGACCCCGCGGAGACGCTGCCCGCGCTCGACCACCTCGTCGACGAGGGCGTCGTCGACCGGATCGGGCTCTCGAACTTCCGACCCGACCAGCTGGAGGAGGCCATCGACCGGCTCGACCACGACGTGTTCGCCCACCAAGTGGAGTGTCATCCCCTGCTCCAACAGCGGGAGCTGCGCGAGCTCGCCGTCGAGCGCGGCCACTGGCTCGTCGCGTACTCGCCGATCGCTCGCAACCGCGTCGCCGACGTGGACGTGCTGCGAGAGATCGCCGCGAAGCACGACGCGAGCCCGGCACAGGTGAGCCTCGCGTGGCTCCTCTCGAAGGAGCGGGTCGCGCCGATCCCGAAGGCCGCGAGCTTCGACCACGTCGAGGCGAACCGGGCGGCCCGCGATCTCGACCTCGACCGCGAGGACGTCGAGCGGATCGACGCGCTCGACCGCGGCGAGCGCGTCGTCGACTTCGACGAGGCGCCGTGGAATCAGGTGTGACGGTGGGCCCTCTCATCCGGTTCGGTATATAGCCGTCAGGAGCCAAACCCACCGCTACGACCCACTCATAGTCGGTTTTACGTCGGTCTCGGTCGATCGTCGAAACGTGACCGAATCCGAGACCGACCCCTCCGGCCGGCCGGCGCTGCTCGCCGCGATCCCGAGCGCGGAGCGGGTCGCCGAGTGGATGCGCACGCTCGCCTTGCTCGCCGGCGTGATGGGGCTGCTGATCGCGCTGTTCGTACTCGAACTCCTCACTCGGCTCTGAGACGGGCGCGGCGGCCTCGTCGACGCCGTCGCGGCAGCGTCGCCGTCGCAGCAGCATCGTCGTCGAGCCTCGCCGTCGCCCGAGGCGAAACTGAACGCCGTCCCGCACCGGACCGCGACCCTGACGCCCCGTCGTCGGAGATTTCACTTCCGCTTTCGGGCGCGTTTTTAAAAGGCGTCGGCCCGACGACTCCGGTATGAGCCAGTCCACGTTCGACGACGACGACCTGTTCGGCGAGGCGGCCGAAGAGACCCGGGCCGAGGTCGAAGAGCACCTCGCGGCCGCTCGGGCCGAGCTCCCCGACCCCGACGACGTGTGGGAGACGGACGCGGACAACGTGCTCGGCGCCCTCAACGGGCTCAAGTCCGCCCTCGACGTCGGCGACGCGATCGGCTCCGTCCGGTCGGCGAAGAAGGCGTACGTGCTCGGCGAGCGCGCCGACGCCTTCGAGGACGCCGAGGATTTGAAAGCGGAGATCGAGGCGCTGGAGTCGCTCGTCGGCGACATCGAGAGCGCCGCCGAGGAGGTCGCCTCGCTCACGGGGACGGTTCCCGCGATCCGCGGGGCCCTGCAGGACGCGGCGGACGCCGACGACGAGGAAGACGAAGAGTAGCGACGCCGCGGCTCACCGGTCCTCCCGCTCGACGACCGCCGCCGCCAGCTCCGCCAGCGCGTCGCTCGCGAGGCGCAGGAGCGCCTCGCCGCGCTCGGCGTCGCCGTCGGTCGGGTCGCCGACGACGCCGTTCTCGGTGAACTCGTCCGAGTCGTGCGCGAGGTTCACCCCCGAGACCCACTCGCCCCAGCGGTCGGCGGCCCCCTCGCTCGCGGCCGCGACGCGGTCCTCGCGGACGAGGTCGGGGTTCGTCGCGCGCAGCAGCGCCGTCTCCAGCGGGCCGGCGTGGCCCATGTCGCCCGCGTGCTCGCCGACCGCCTCGAACCAGGTGAACGCGACGGCGTAACCGTCGTGGGTGCCGTCGCGGGAGAACCGGCGGGCGACCTCCGCGAGCGCCTCGACGTTGCCGCCGTGCCCGTTGACGAACACGACCCGGTCGATTCCGTGGTGCGGCAGCGATTCGGCCGCTTCGCGAACGTACGCGCGGAAGGCATCCGGCGAGACCCACATCGTCCCGTCGAACGCGCGGTGCTCCTCGGCGACGCCGACGGGGATCGGCGGGGCGACCGCGGCTTCGGCGGTCCCCTCGTCTCGATCCCCCGTACCCCCGTACGCCGCCGCGCCCGCCTCCGCGACCGCGACGGCGTCGAGGGTGTCGGTCCCGAGCGGCGCGTGGGGGCCGTGCTGTTCGGTGCTGCCGACGGGGACGAACGCGACGTCGACGTCGGCGTCGCGCACGTCGGTCCAAGTGGCGTCAGCGAGTCGCATGCGGCCCCTTCGACGGGACGCGCCGTATAGCCGACGATCGGACGGGGGATCGACCGCGAACGGACCGCGAGTCGACACGGGGAATTATTCCGATCCGCGGTGACAGTCACCTCATGAGCAATGAGAACGATGAACAGGGTCGGACGGCGGGGGTGACGTCCGGACCGCTGAAGCGGGCGCTTCGCGAACACGCCTATCCGGTGTCGGTCGGGGAGCTGGTCGAGCAGTACGGCGGCTTCGAGCTGGAGACCGGGAGCGGGGGCGAGCGGCTCGAAACGACGCTGGAGCGGTGCGAGCGGACGCGGTTCCACGAGCCGCGCGAGGTGCGCGACGCGATCCTCGACGCGCTGGGCGAAGAGCCGAGGGGCGGGGAGACGGCGGCCGGTGAGGGGGGGACAAAAGAGGGGAGCGAGAACGGTGGCGCGGACGACTGGAGCCGGCTGTCGACGTGAGCGCTCCGAAGGGAGGAGCCGGGACGTGTCGGCTCCGGCCCCGTCCGCTCAGTCGTCGTCGGTCTCCGCGTCCTCGATCAGGCGCGCGGTGCGCTCCTGGGCGCGGTCGATGAACTCCTGCGGGAGCTCGTCGATCTCGCCGGCCTGCACGCCCCAGAGGTGGGCGTACAGCCCCCCGTTGTCGAGCAGCTCGCCGTGGGTCCCGCGCTCGACGATCTCGCCGCCCTCCAACACGAGGATGGTGTCGGCGTCCTTGATCGTGGAGAGCCGGTGCGCGATCGCGAACGTCGTCCGGTCGGCCGTGAGCCGGTCGAGCGAGCGCTGGATCAGCATCTCCGTCTCGGTGTCGACGTCGGAGGTCGCCTCGTCGAGGATGAGGATGTCGGGGTCCTTGAGGACCGCCCGCGCGATGGTGACGCGCTGGCGCTGCCCGCCGGAGAGCTTCACGCCGCGCTCGCCGACCATCGTGTCGTAGCCGTCCGGGAGGTTCTCGATGAACTCGTGGGCCTCCGCGGCCCGCGCGGCCTCGCGGACCTCCTCGTCGGTCGCGTCGAACGTGCCGTACGTGATGTTCTCGCGGACGGTGCCGTAGAACAGGTACGACGACTGGCCGACGTAGCCGATCGACCGGCGGAGCGATTTGAGCGTCACGTCGCGGACGTCCTGCCCGTCGATCCGGATGGCACCGTCGTCGACGTCGTACATCCGGAGCAGGAGCTTGAGCACCGTGGACTTGCCGGCGCCGGTCGGCCCCACCAGCGCGAGCGTCTCGCCGCCCTCGACCGCGAAGTCGACGTCGGAGACGATCGTCTCCTCGTCGTAGCCGAAGCTCACGTCGTCGTAGACGACGTCGCCCTCGCCGACGACCAGCTCCTCGGCGTCCGGGTCCTCGGCGAGCCGCGAGGGCTCGTCCATCAGGCCGAAGATCCGCGCGGAGGAGGCGCGGGCGCGCTGGTACATGTTGATGATCTGCCCGAACTGCGCCATCGGCCAGATGAACCGCTGGGTGTAGAGGATGAAGACGACGAACATCCCCTCGGAGAGCTCGCCGGAGAACGGGCCGGGCGGGCCCTGAAACACCCAGAGGCCGCCGACGACGAACGTGAGGACGAAACCGATGCCGGCGAGCACGCGGAGCGCCGGGAAGAACTTGATCCGGGTCGTGATCGCGTCCCAGTTGGAGTCGAAGTAGTCCATCGAGACGTCGTCGACGCGGTCGGACTCGTACGGCTCGGTGTTCGACGACTTGATGACCTGAATGCCGCCGAGGTTGTTCTCCAGCCGGGAGTTCATCTTGCCGACCGTCGACCGCACCTCGGCGTACTTCGGCTGGATGATCTTGATGAACAGGTAGGTGAACCCGGCGATGATCGGGACCGGCAGCAGGGCGACCAAGGCGAGCTGCCAGTTGATCCAGAACAGCAGGACGCTGATCCCGACCACCATCACGGCCAGGCGGAACACGGAGTTCATCCCGTCGTTGAGGAACCGCTCCAGCCGGTTCACGTCGTTCGAGAGGATGGACATCATCTCCCCGGTCTGCTTGTCCGAGAAGAACTCCATGTTCAGCCGCTGCATCTTGTCGTAGGTGTCCGTCCGGACGTCGTGCTGGATGTTCTGCGCGAACGCGTTGAACCCCCAGTTCCGGAGCCAGTGGAACGCCGCGCCGAAGGTGAACGCGCCGACGAGGACGGCGATCGTGAACCAGAACTGATCGGTCTGCGCGGTCGGGAGCCACGCGTCCGGCAGCAACACGAGCGGGATCTGCTCGTTGAACGGCGCCTCGCCGCGGAAGATCGCGTCGATGGCGATCCCGAGCATCAGCGGCGGGAGGAGGTCGAGGAGCCGCGCGAAGACGCTGGCGAGGATACCGACGGAGACCTGCGGGAGGTAGTCGCGACCGTACGCGAGGAACAGGCGTTTCATCGGGTTCTCGATCTTGTCCCGTTGTTCCTCGAAGGGGTCGTCTTCCTCCCATTCGACGCTACTCATTACCGTTTCATATCGTATCGCGCCGCAAATAGGTTTCCTTCGAACCGAAACATATCGGCGGAAATCTCCGGTATCGGGCGTCAACGACCGCGTTTCGCTCGTCCGGTACTCCCCCGAGCGCGGCGGTCCCTCACACCTCGCGACGCTCGACTGACGGGTCGACGCCGGCGGCGTCGAGGTCCTCGCGGATGCGCCGGCGGAGGGGGTCCGGAATCCGCTCGCGGGGAACGGGGACCGCCGTGGCGGCGCTCCCGTCGGATTCGGCGGACGGGTCCGGTTCGGTGGAAGCGTCCGACCCGTCGGCCGGCACCGTCCAGTAGAGGACGCGCTCGGCGGCCGCGTAGAACTCCACCGCGACCCGGTCCCCGCCGCCCCCGTCGTAGTGGACGCGCGCGGCGTCGCCCTCGGCGCGCCACCCCTCTCGTTCGACCAGCGCGGCGATCGAGTCGTGCATGGGCGCGCTCGGGGCGGCGGACACATGTGCGTGTCGCCGCCGGGCCGCGTCGTCATCGATACCGGTTTACAACCGCCGCACCGACGTGCGGGCATGTCCCTTCGCGTCACGTTCCTCGGCACGGGCGGCGCCGTCCCGACCACCGAGCGCGCGCCGAGCGCGCTGTTCGTCAACCGCGAGGGCGACCGCCTGCTGTTCGACTGCGGAGAGGGGACCCAGCGCGGCATGATGCGGCACGGCACCGGGTTCGGCATCGACCACGTGTTCGTCTCGCACCTCCACGGCGATCACGTCCTCGGGATCCCGGGCTTAGTCCAGACGCTCGGGTTCAACGACCGATCGGCGCCGCTGACGGTCCACTGCCCGCCGGGGACGGCGGACGACCTCCACGAGTTGGTCCACGCGGTCGGCCACGACCCCGCGTTCCGGGTGCGAATCGAGGAGGTCGCGCCCGGCGAGGTCGCGCTCGACGCCGACGGCTACGCGGTCCGCGCGTTCGAGACGGAGCACCGGACCGTCTCGCAGGGGTACGTCCTCGACGAGGACGACCGGCCCGGCCGGTTCGACCGCCCGAAGGCGGAGGAGCTCGGGGTCCCCGTCGGCCCGAAGTTCGGCCGGCTCCACGCCGGCGAGCCGGTCGAGGCCGAAGACGGGACGGTCGTCGAGCCGGAGCGGGTCGTCGGCCCGCCGCGGCCCGGCCGAACCCTCGTCTACACCGCCGACACGCGCCCGAGAGAGCGGACGGTCGAGGCCGCCGCCGGCGCCGACCTCCTCGTCCACGACGCGACCTTCGCCGACGACATGGCCGACCGCGCCCGCGACACGGCCCACTCGACCGGGCGCGAGGCCGGCGAGATCGCCGCGCGCGCCGGCGCGAAGCGGCTGGCGCTCGTCCACATCTCCTCGCGGTACGCCGCCGACGCCTCGCCGATCCGACGGGAGGCGCGGGAGGCGTTCGACGGCGACGTCATCCTCCCCGACGACGGCGACCTGATCGACGTGCCGTTCCCCGACGCGGAGGAGTAGGTCGCGGTCGGGCTCGAAGCGAGCGCCCCGCCACCGGGAAACCTTGATGAGTCACGCCGCCGACCCCTCGCGTATGTCCGACGACTGCATCTTCTGTTCGATCGCCGCCGGCGACATCCCGGCGCGGACCGTCCACGAGACCGACGACGTGCTGGCGTTCCTCGACGCCAACCCGCTCGCGCGGGGGCACACCCTCGTGATACCGAAGTCGCACGCGCGGCACGTCGGCGACCTCGACGCCGACCTCGCGAGCGAGCTGTTCGCGGTCGTGACCGAGCTCACCCCGCGGGTGCAGGCCGCGGTCGACGCCGACGGCGCAAACGTCGGGATCAACGACGGCGAGGCGGCCGGCCAGGAGGTCCCGCACGTCCACGTGCACGTCATCCCGCGGTTCGAGGGCGACGGCGGCGCGCCGCTCCACGCGGTCGGCGGGAAGCGGCCGGACCTCTCCGACGACGAGTTGGACGCCGTCGCCGACGCGATCGCGGAGTGAGCGGCCGGGGTCGGCGACGCTCCCCTCGGGCGAGGGAACCGCGCCGGCGACCCGCGTGCAACAGAGTTAACAGCGAAACCCCGAGTAGCCGAGCGCATGCAGGCGACGACGCTCGCACTCGTCGGGGCGACCGGCGGCGCGGGGACGACGCGAACCGCCGTCGAGCTGGCCGCGCTGGGCGCCCGCGACGGCCGCGACGTGGCCGTGATCGACGCCGCGTTCACGACGCAGGGGCTCTCCGAGCACGTCGCGGGACGGATCGGCACCGACCTCACGGCGCTGCTCACCGACGAGACCGACGCGTCGCTGTCGGCGGCGGCGTACCCGCCCGACGACGAGCCGAGCGAGCGTGGCGGCGACCTCGACCTCCCGGGACGCGCGGATCTGATCCCCGCCCGCGCGCCGTTCGAGCGCGTCGCCCGCGCGAAGACGGCCGAGGCCGCGCGGAAGCTGGAGGGACGGATCGGCGAGGCGGCGACCGCCTACGACGCCGTCGTCGTCGACGCCGCCCCCGTCGGGTCGAACGAGGCGGTCGCGGCGGTGACGGCCGCCGACCGCGTCGAGGCGGTGACGCCCGCGACGGCGCACGGCCGCGACGCGCTCCAGCGGCTCCGCGGCCGGGTCGCAGACGTCGGCGGGAGCGTCGACGGAACGATAGCGGTGGCCCGCGCCGGCGACTCCGACGCCGAGCGCGACGAGGACGAGACGGCCGCCGACACCCGGCTCCCCGCCGTCGATCCCGCGGTCGGAAGCGCTCCCGCGGCGGCGACGGGGACCGGCGCGTACGTCGAGGCGCTGGCGGAGACGTACGAGCGCGCGTTCGACGCGTCGCTCGGGATCGAGTTCGAGGAGCCGGGGTTGGTCGATCGGATTCGGTCCTGAGTCGGCAGAGCGGACGAGAAGGGAGCCGCCGGGTCGCGGGCTCAGCGCAGGCCGTCGGGCGACCCGAGCGCGCCGCCGGGGGCATCGCCGTCGCCGCGGAGGCCGTCGCCGAGCGGCGCGGAGCCCGCGACGTGCGCGTCGACGGCCTCGGCGACCGCGGGGACCGGGTCGTGTGTCTCGACGTACGTCGCCAGCGCGAAGTCGGCCCCGTCGCCGCCGGCGAGCGCGACCGCCTCGCTGCGCGCGATCCGACCGTCGAGCCAGTCGCGGACGACGCTCCGCCGGCTCGGCGCGAGCGGGCAGACGCCCTCCACGCCGCAGCGGTGCAGCGCCTTCGCGCCCGTCATCGGCGTCACGCCGGCCTCGCGGGCGGCGTCGCCGACGCTCCGCCCGCCCGTGTACGCGTCGACCAGCGTCGCGGTCGCGGCAGGGGTACACGGGAGGTCGTCCGCGTGCGCCGCGAGCCGGTCGACGAGCGGCGTCTCCGTGTCGTCGGCGACGGCGACCCCGCGCTCGCGCTGGCTCGCGGTCACCTCCAACCCGTCCGCGATCTCCGACAGCGTCATGCGAACGGGTGGCCCCTTCGTGGCATTAAAACCACCGTACTGCGGCGCGACGAGCGCCGATATCACCGACCGGTTACCGGTCGGTTCGAGCGCGCCGATCCGGCCGATCGACCCCGAATTCTCCCGGGTTTAAGTAAGGCATCGGGCCCGAGTTCGACGTGTGATGAGTCAGGCACGCTCGACCCGCGCCCGTTCGCACCGCACCGAGATGACCGATCGCTCCGCGGAGACGACCGACGCGGAGGGAACGACGGGGACCGCGACCGCCGAGGAGACCGCGACCGCCGTCGACGAGTGCCCCGAGTGCGGCGGCCGGACCCGCGTCGACGCCGCCGAGCGCGTCTGCGTCGACTGCGGGCTCGTCGTCGAGGCCGACCGGATCGACCACGGGCCGGAGTGGCGGTCGTTCGACGACGACGACACGAACCCCAAGCGCACCGGCGCGCCCCTGACGCGCTCCCGGCACGACCGCGGGCTCTCGACGGAGATCGGGCGGTCGACCCGCGTGAAGGGGCGCAAGCGCCGGCGGCTCGCTCGGATGCGGACCCAGCACAACCGCGCGCAGATCTCGACCAAGCGGGACCGCAACAAGGTGTACGCGTACACCGAGATCCGGCGGCTGACCGGCGTCTTGGAGCTCCCCGACAGCGTCCGGGACACGGCCTGCGCGCTGTTCGACTCCGCGCAAGAGGAGAGCCTGCTGCGCGGCCGGTCGCTGGAGGGCTTTTCGGCCGCCTGCGTCTACGTCGCCTGTCGCACCGCGGACGTCGCCCGAACCGTCGGCGAGGTCTGCGCGGAGGCGAAGGCGACGGAAGACGAGCACCAAGCGGCCTTCGACGCGATGAACCGCGAACTCGGACTCCCGATCGGGCCGACCGGTCCCGCGGAGTACCTCCCGCGGTTCGCGAGCGACCTCGGCTGCGCGGCCGACGTGGAACGCCGCGCCGGCGAGCTCGCCGAGCGCGCCGTGGAGGAAGGGATCGCGAACGGCCGCAACCCGGTCGGCGTCGCCGCCGCCTGCCTGTACACGGCGGCCCGCCAGCTGGACGCCGACTGCACGCAGCGGGAGGCGGCCGACGTCGCGGACGTGACGCCCGTGACGGTCCGCCGAACCTACGTCGATCTGACCGAGGAGTGAACCGCTCGGGAGCCCTCCCGAGCGCTCGGTACCGATCGCGTGACGTGGGGACGGATCGCACGGAAACCGTTAAGCCCGGCTGTCGCCTACGAACGTGTATGAGCGCTGACCGGTCCGCGTTACGGCGGGCCATCGAGCGCGGCGAGCGCGACGGCGGCGCGATCGAGTTCAAGGAGCGACTGACCCGCGAGGTCCACCTCGCGGAGGGGCGGATGGAGTCGCTCGTGGCCCAGCTCCGCCACCGGGTGCTCTCCGGCGACGGCGAGGCGACGTACGTCCTCGGCGTCACCGACGACGGCGGGCTTGCCGGGATCGCGCCGGAGGCCTTCTCCGAGACGATGGACGTCCTCTCGCTGCTGGCCGACGAGGCCGACGCCCACATCGCCGACGCCGAGACGTGGAGCGCCGGCACCGACGGGAACGGAGCGGACGCCGGGCTCGTCGGGCTCGCCACCCTCCGCGACGGCGGGATGTTCGAGACGGACGACGACCACCTCGTGGTCGGCACGGCCGGCCACGTCGACCACGGGAAGTCGACGCTCGTCGGCACCCTCGTCACGGGGCGGGCGGACGACGGGCAGGGCGGCACGCGCGGCTTCCTCGACGTCCAGCCCCACGAGGTCGAGCGGGGGCTCTCCGCCGACCTCTCGTACGCGGTCTACGGCTTCGAGGACGGCGGCGACGAGCCGGTCCGGATGGACAACCCGCACCGCAAGTCCGACCGCGCGCGGATCGTCGAAGAGGCCGACCGGCTGGTCTCGTTCGTCGACACGGTCGGCCACGAGCCGTGGCTCCGGACGACGATCCGGGGGCTCGTCGGCCAGAAGCTCGACTACGGACTCTTAGTCGTCGCCGCCGACGACGGGCCGACGAAGACGACCCGCGAGCACCTCGGCATCCTGCTGGCGACCGAGCTGCCGACGATCGTCGCGATCACGAAGGCGGACGCCGTGAGCGACGAGCGGCTCGCCGAGGTCGAGCGCGAGGTCGAGTCGATGCTCCGCGACGCCGGGCAGACCCCGCTGCTCGTCGACCGCCACGGGATCGAGACGGCGGTCGCGGAGGTCGGCGACGGCGTCGTCCCCCTCCTCCGCACCAGCGCGGTGACGAAGGAGGGGGTCGAGACGCTCGACCGACTGTTCGAGACGCTCCCGAAGCGCGCGACCCCGGAGCGCGCGGAGTTCCGGATGTACGTCGACCGGAGCTACAAGGTGACCGGCGTCGGCGCCGTCGCGTCCGGCACGGTCAACTCCGGCACCGTGGAGGCCGGCGACGAGCTCCTGCTCGGCCCGATGGCCGACGGCTCCTTCCGCGAGGTGGAGGCGCGCTCGATCGAGATGCACTACCACCGCGTCGACAAGGCGACCGCCGGCCGGATCGTCGGCATCGCGCTGAAGGGCGTCGACGAGGAGGAGATCGAGCGCGGGATGGCCCTCGTGCCGCGCGGGAGCGACCCCGACCCGATCCGCGAGTTCGAGGCCGAGGTGATGGTGCTGAACCACCCGACCAGAATTCAGGAGGGATACGAGCCGGTCGTCCACGTGGAGACGGTCTCCGAGGCGGCCGTCTTCGCGCCCGAGGGCGGCCGGCTCCTTCCCGGCGACACCGGGCGGACGCGGGTCCGGTTCAAGTTCCGGCCGTACCTCGTCGAGGAGGGCCAGCGGTTCGTCTTCCGGGAGGGATCGAGCAAGGGCGTGGGGACGATCCGGGACGTGGATCCGGCGGAGTGAGGCGACGGGAGCGGGTGGGTCGGGGAGCGACGCGGTTCAGTCCCCCTCGACCGAGACGAGTTCCATCAGCGGGTAGCCGTCGCGCATCTCCATCCGGGTGCGGACCGTCACGCCCTCGCGTTCGATCCGCATCTCGACGTCCATCAGCGAGCCGGTGAGCTCCGTGTAGCCGTTCTCGTGGTCGATCGCGTCGGCGACGCGGTCGTCGTGGATGGCGACGGTCACCGACTCGCAGAACGGCTGGTTCTCGATCGACTCCGCCATCGCGGCCTCCAGGCTCCGCGCGCTCGACGGGCTGACGGGCGTCCCGGCGAACTGGTGGTATAAGGAGCCGAACTTGATCCCGGCCTCGAAACACGCCTGCTGGGCGTCGGTTGCCATGCCCGCACTCCGGCGGGAGCGGCCTAAGGGGCTTCGGAGGCGCGGGAGGGTCGGCTCCGATCGCGCTCGCGGCGCCGAAGTCGTGAGACGTCTCGCCGCACCCGAACCGAAGCCGTTTGGTTCGGGGGGCTGAATCCGTCCGTATGAACGCGCTTCGCGTGACGGGCGGCCGCGTCCTCCGCCCGGACGGCTCGGTGACCGAGGCCGACGTGACGATCGACCGCGACGCGGGGCAGATCCTCGCGGTGGGTGACGACGCGGCGACCGACGAGACGGGAGCGAACGCCGGGGAGGTACCCGACGCCGACGAGACCCTCGACGCCGAGGGCTCGCTCGTGATCCCCGGGCTCGTCAACGCGCACACGCACGCCGCGATGACGCTGCTCCGCGGGTACGCCGACGACAAGCCGCTGGACGCGTGGCTCCGGGAGGACATCTGGCCGGCGGAGGCCGAGCTGACGCCCGACGACATCGAGGCCGGCGCCGCGCTCGGGGCGCTGGAGATGATCCGCTCGGGGACGACCGCGTTCGCGGACATGTACTTCGCGATGGACCGGGTCGCCGACGTCGTCGACCGCGCCGGCCTGCGCGCGCGGCTCGGTCACGGGGTCGTGACGGTCGGCAAGAACGAGGCCGACGCCCGCGCCGACGTGGAGGAGAGCCTCGCGGTCGCCCGCGAGCTCGACGGCGCCGCCGACGGGCGGATCCGGACCGCGTTCATGCCGCACTCGCTGACGACGGTCGGCGAGGAGTTCCTGCGCGAGGGGGTCGTCGAGGCCCGGGCGGCGGGCGTTCCGGTCCACCTCCACGCGAACGAGACGGTTGAGGAGGTCGACCCCATCGTCGACGAGCGCGGCGAGCGCCCGATCGCGTACGCGGCCGACCTCGACGCGCTCGGCCCGGACGACTTCTTCGCGCACGGCGTCCACCTCGACGACGCCGAGATCGACCGGCTCGCCGACGCGGGGACCGCGGTCGTCCACTGCCCGGCCTCGAACATGAAGCTCGCCAGCGGGATGGCGCCCGTCCAGCGGCTCCGCGAGGCGGGGGTCACGGTCGCGCTCGGCACCGACGGGGCGGCCTCGAACAACGACCTCGACGTCTTCGACGAGATGCGCGACGCCGCGATGCTCGGGAAGCTCGCCGCGGACGACGCAGCGGCGGTCCCGGCCGAGGCGGTCGTGGAGATGGCGACCGCGGCGGGCGCCGACGCGCTCGGCCTCCCCGGCGGGCGGATCGAGCCGGGGGCGGCCGCCGACTTGGCCGTTGTCGACCTCGACGCGCCGCACCTGACGCCGGTCCACGACCCGGTCTCGCACCTCGCGTACGCGGCGCGCGGGAGCGACGTGCGCCACACGGTCTGCGACGGCGAGGTGCTGATGCGCGACCGCGAGGTCCTGACGCTCGACGCCGAGGCGGTCAAGGAGCGCGCCGCGGGCGCCGCCGCCGACCTCGTCGATCGCGTCGATGGGTAACCGGCGACGAGCGGTCGCGCTCGGAGCGCGCCCGAGCCGCGGACCCGCTTGCTTCGAGCCCGGACCACGTTGATTCGGACAGATTAACGGTCGAAATCCCGCTCGATCCCGAAACGACCGTTACAGCGTCTGAAACCCGGCCACAATTTGGTTAAATCCGGCTTAACCGAGTTCTCTTTTTATGTGATAAGGGCGGCTGGACCCGAGTGGACATGAAAGGACGCACGACAGCAATCCTACTGGTCGCGGTCGTCGCGCTCGGCGCGATGACCGGCGTCGCTGCCGCCGACGGGCACCTCGAGGTGGCCGTCGAGCAAGAAGCGGACGGGACATCGACAGTCACGGTGACCGAGAACGGTACCGCGGTCGAGAACGCCACGGTCAACGTGAGCGTGGTCGACGCGGAGAACGAGTCGTACGGCGGGGCGGACGAGTACGCGACGGACGCGAACGGCACCGTCGATCTCCCCACCCCCGAAGAGGACGTGACGGTCGAGATCACTGCGACCGCCGAGAACGACACCGTCTCGACGACGGCCGATCTCGAGGCGCCCGACGGGCTCGAACTCAACGTGTCGAACACCGACGGCGAGCCGGTCGTCACGGTGACCGACAACGACACCGCGGTCGACAACGCCTCGGTGAACGTCACGACCGCCGACGAGAACGCCACCTACGACGGCGAGGGCGACTACACCACCGACGCGAACGGCACGGTGTCGCTGCCGGCCGCCGCGGAGGACGTCGCGATCGACGTGACCGCCGAGTACGAGAACGACTCCGTCTCGACGACGGTCGACCTCGAGGCCCCCGCCGAGGGACTCGCGCTCGACGTGTCGAACACCGACGGTGAGCCCGTCGTCACGGTCACCGACGACGGCGAGGCCGCCGAGAACGCCTCGGTGAACGTCACGACCGCCGACGGTCAGAACGTCACCTACGCCGGCGCGGGCGACTACGAGACCGACGAGAACGGCACCGTCACCCTCGACGCCGCCGAGGAGAACGTCACGGTCGACGTGACCGCCGAGTACGAGAACGACACCGTCTCGACGACGGTCGACCTGACGACCGGCGAGGAGGCCGCGGAGGACCGGCCGTTCGGACAGCTCGTCCGCGAGTTCATCGAGCAGATCGGCGACCGCGAGGGCGGCATCGGCGACGCGGTCTCGGACTTCGTGACGGAGAACAACCCGGGGAACGCGCCTGACCACGCGGGCGGCCCCGGCGGCCCGGACGACGCGGGTAACGACAGCGCCGAGAACGAGAGCGACGCGCCCGGTATCGGGAACGGCAACGCGCCGGACCGCGCGGGCCAGGGCAACGGCAACGACGGCGAACAGGGCCCTCCGAGCCACGCCGGTAACGGCGACGACGGCGAGGACGGCGAGGAGGTCGACACGGACGAAGAGGAAGAGGCCGAGGACGGAGACGACGGTGACGACGAGGACGAAGGAGACGACGACGAAGGCGATGACGACGAGAACGGCGGAAACGGTCCCGGTAACGGGAACGGCAACGGCCCGCCGTAACTGACGGACGACCGAAGTCGTAACCGACGCGCGGGCGGCGCGGGTTCCGTTTCTGTTTTTCTCGACGCGACCCGGTGTCGGCAGGGTTTAGTGCGCCGTGAGCGAACCGAGTGACATGAGCGAAACCGCGTATCCGCCGGTGTCGAAGCATCTCTCGGACGTCGAAGCGGCCCGAGAGGAGGGGCGCCGGAAGATGGACTGGGCGCTCCAGCACATGCCGATCCTGAACGCGCTCCGCGAGGAGTTCGTGAACGAGCAGCCGCTCGCGGGCGAGACGATCGCGATGGCGATGCACGTCGAGGCGAAGACGGCGAACCTCGTCGAGCTGCTCGCCGACGGCGGCGCCGAGGTCGCGATCACCGGGTGTAACCCGCTGTCGACCCACGACGACGTGTCGGCCGCGCTCGACACCCACGAGTCGATCACCTCCTACGCGGTCCGGGGCGTCGACGACGAGGAGTACTACGACGCGATGCACGCCTGTATCGCCCACGACCCAACCATCACCGTCGACGACGGGATGGACATGGTGAAGCTCGTCCACGAGGAGTACCCCGACCTCATCGACTCCATCGTCGGCGGCGCCGAGGAGACGACCACGGGCGTCCACCGCCTGCGCGCGATGGACGCCGACGGGGAGCTCAACTATCCCGTCTTCGCGGTGAACGACACGCCGATGAAGCAGCTGTTCGACAACGTCCACGGGACGGGAGAGTCGTCGCTGGCGACCATCGCGATGACGACGAACCTCTCGTGGGCCGGCAAGAACGTCGTCGTCGGCGGCTACGGCCAGTGCGGCAAGGGCGTCGCGAAGAAAGCGTCGGGCCAGAACGCGAACGTCATCGTCTGCGAGGTCGACCCGCGGAAGGCGCTCGAAGCGCACATGGAGGGGTACGAGGTTCTCCCGATGGCCGAGGCCGCCGAGAAGGGCGACGTGTTCATCACGACGACGGGGAACCGCGACGTGATCACCCGCGAGCACTTCGAACGGATGGGGGACGGGGTCCTCCTCGCGAACGCCGGCCACTTCGACGTCGAGGTGAACTTAGAGGACCTCGACGACCTCGCCGTGGACCGCTACGAGGTCCGCGACGGCGTCGAGGGGTTCGAGATGGACGACGGCCGCGTCCTGAACGTGCTCGCCGAAGGGCGGCTCGTCAACCTCGCCGCCCCCATCTCGCTCGGCCACCCGGTCGAGGTGATGGACCAGAGCTTCGGCGTCCAGGCGGTCGTCGTCCGCGAACTCGCGGAGAACGGCGAGGCGTACGAGCCCGGCGTCCACGACGTCCCCGACGAGCTCGACCGCGAGGTCGCCGAGATCAAGCTCGCCGCCGAGGGCGTCGAACACGACGCGCTCACCGACGAGCAGCGCGAGTACATGGGCAGCTGGGAGCACGGGACGTGAGCGGTCAACGGTATTAATAAGAAAGAATGCGGTGGCGCGCGCCTCCGAGTGGCCGACAGGCCACGAGGAGCGCGTGCGAGGGACGCGGCGAACGCGAGCGGCGAAGCCGCGAGCCGTGAGCCGCGAGGCTGGGGAGGCGTGAGGTGCGGTCGCGGTGCGGTCGGGTGGGACTCAAAGGGGCAGCCGGCGAAGCGGGCGCAGGCGACGTAAGCACCGCAGCGAGGGAGTGAGCGAAGCGAACGACCGAGTGAGGCGCGCAGCGAGCGTGCGCCCGCTTCGCCGGCTGGGGCTTTGGCGGTGTTCACCGAGTCGTCGGCAGGAGCAATTTATAACCGATCGACAGAGAGGCCGATCTCGTACAGCCCACCACCATCAACAACGGCGATGGATACCGACCACGGACACTGATCTGGGCCTCGCGCCCTTTTTGACCGACAACCACGTACGAGTAGTAGTGACAGTCACGAGCGTCCACGACCCGAGCCACCGCGAGGCCCTCTGGGAGCTGGAGGACGCCTTCGAGCGCGGCGACCTGATCAGCGTCTTCGGGCGCTGCACGGTCAGCTACGAGGGCCGCGCCGCCTCGGACCTCGGCGCCGGCGACCGGCTGCTCGTGTTGAAGCCCGACGGCGCCGCCCTCGTCCACACCGACGAGGGTCGCCAACCCGTCAACTGGCAGCCGCCGGGGTCGGAACACCGCGCCGCGGTCCGCGAGGGTCGGCTCCGGGTGCGCTCGACCCGAACGAATCCCGACGAGACGCTCACGGTGCGGTTCGAGCGGGTCCACCAGCTCTCCGCGATGGCGGTCACCGGCGGGCGCGACCTCACCCTCCACGGCAGCGAGGAGGACCTCCGGACCCGAATCCTAGAGCGCCCCGAACTCGTCGAGTCGGGGTTCGAGCCGAAGGCGACCGAGCGCCCCTCCAGCGCCGGCCCGATGGACGTGTTCGGCGTCGACGCCGACGGCACCCCGGTCGTCGTCGAGCTGAAGCGCCGGCGCGTCGGCCCGGACGCGGTCGGCCAGCTCGCGCGGTACGTGCGGGCGCTCCGCGAGGAGTTGGGAGCAGAAGAGCCCGACGGCGACGAAGGCAGCAACGACGACGAGACCGACCCCGTCGTCCGCGGCGTCCTCGTCGCGCCCTCGGTCACGGATCGGGCCGCCGAGCGGCTGGCGGACCGGGGGTTCGACCACGTCGCGCTCGGACCGACGCCCGAGGAGTGAGGCGGTGAGGGCCGCGAAACGGACCGACAACGCCGCGGTATCGAAGGGTTTATCGCCGCAGCGCGGGCTACATCGGGCAAGTAGCCATGTCTGACAAACCCGCCTCTATGTATCGGACGATCGACAAGCCGTCGTACACCCGCCGCGAATACATCACCGGGATCCCCGGCTCGAAGATCGCCCAGCACAACATGGGCGACCTCTCCTCGGAGCCCGACGACTACCCCGTCCAGATCAGCCTCCGCGTCGAGGAGGAGCTCCAGATCCGGCACGGCTCGCTGGAGAGCGCGCGCCTCTCGGCGAACCGCCACCTGATCAAGGAGCTCGGCGAGGGCAACTACAAGATGACCCTCCGCAAGTTCCCCCACCAGGTCATCCGGGAGAACAAGCAGGCGACCGGCGCCGGCGCGGACCGCGTCTCCGACGGGATGCGGCAGGCGTTCGGCAAGCCGGTCGGGACGGCCGCCCGCCTGAACGCGGACGACGTCGTCTTCACCGCGTACTGCGACGTCGAGCAGGCGCCCGCGGTGAAGGAGGCGTTCCGCCGCGCGTACAACAAGCTCTCGCCCCCGTGCCGGATCACGGTCGACCGCGGCGAGGAGCTCCTCGTCTCGTAATTCCACGACCCTTTTCGAGGCGCGGTTCTCGCGGCCGCGAGCGACGCGGCCGACGTCGAAGCGGTAGACTCGCGTGACGCCGCGAACCCGCCGCACGGCGAGCCGAACCCCTGAAATACCTTCCTCGCGTACCGACGGGTAGTGTCACAGCAGTTGGCCGAGGTCGAGACGCTGTTCCTCCACGAGGCGCGGAGCGACTACACCGTCGTCGCGAACCGGGACGGGAACCGGGTGCTCCGCGGGCGGCTCGAACTCAAGGAGACCTCCGCGGGCCCGCGCCCGGGGAAGTTCCGCGTGGTCCGCGACGGCGAGGACCACCCCCGCCAGCCCGGCGAGTTCGTCGACCTCGCCCGCGCGGCCGACCGGATCCGCATCTCCGAGCAGACGTCGCCGGAGAACCGGAAGCGGCTGGAGGCGATGCTCGACGGCTACCAGCTGGAGGCGACGGCCGTCCGGACCTGCCGGCGCTGCGCGAACGACGGCCGATACGGGCCGATCACGAGCGAGAGCGCGGTCGAGCACAACGACGAGCTGATCTGCCGCGACTGCGCCCGCAGGGAGCTGGAGCGGGAGCTCTCGTACAAAGGCGAGTTCACCGGCGCCGCCGAGGAGCGGTTGGAGGAGCTGCTGTACGAGTCCGGCGACTTGGACCGGATCGTCAACCTCCTGCAGGGCGGGCTCGACCCCGACCTCACGAAGTACGACGAGGTCTCCGCCAACGTCGACGACGTGAGCCCCGTGCGCACCGAGGACCTCGACCTCCACCCGGACCTCTCCGCGCACCTGCAGGGCCGCTTCGAGGAGCTGCTCCCGGTCCAGAGCCTCTCGGTGCGGAACGGCCTCCTCGACGGCGACGACCAGCTCGTCGTGAGCGCGACCGCGACCGGGAAGACCCTCGTGGGTGAGCTGACCGGAATCGACCGGGCGCTGAAGGGAGAGGGGAAGCTCCTCTTCTTGGTCCCCCTCGTCGCGCTCGCCAACCAGAAGCACGAGGACTTCAGGGACCGCTACGGCGACCGGCTGAACGTCTCGATCCGCGTCGGCTCCTCGCGGGTGAACGACGACGGCAACCGCTTCGACCCGAACGCCGACGTGATCGTCGGCACCTACGAGGGGATCGACCACGCGCTCCGGACCGGGAAGGACCTCGGCGACGTCGGCACGGTCGTCATCGACGAGGTCCACACGCTGAAGGAGGGCGAGCGCGGCCACCGGCTCGACGGGCTCATCTCCCGGCTGAAGTACTACAGCGAGAACCGGATGGAGACGCACTCCGGGTACGGCGGCACGCAGTTCGTCTACCTCTCCGCGACCGTCGGGAACCCGGAGTGGCTCGCCGAGAAGCTCCGGGCGACGCTCATCGAGTACGAGGAGCGCCCCGTCCCGATCGAGCGCCACGTCACCTTCGCGGACAGCCGCGAGAAGGCGCAGATCGCCGACAAGCTGGTGAAGCGGGAGTTCGACACGAAGTCGTCGAAGGGGTACCGCGGCCAGACGATCGTCTTCACCAACTCCCGGCGGCGCTGCCACGAGATCAGCCGGAAGCTCCGGTACGACTCCGCGCCGTACCACGCCGGCCTCGACTACAAGCGCCGGAAGAAGGTCGAACGACAGTTCGGGAACCAGGACCTCTCCGCGGTCGTCACCACCGCGGCGCTCGCCGCCGGCGTCGACTTCCCCGCCTCGCAGGTGATCTTCGACTCGCTGGCGATGGGGATCGAGTGGCTCTCCGTCCAGGAGTTCTCGCAGATGCTCGGGCGCGCCGGGCGCCCGGACTACCACGACCGCGGGCGCGTCTACCTCCTCGTCGAGCCCGACGGCGTCTACCACAACTCGATGGACCGCACCGAAGACGAGGTCGCATTCACCCTGCTCAAGGGGGAGATGGAGGACGTCGCGACCCACTACGACGAGGCGGCCGCCGTCGAGGAGACGCTGGCGAACGTCGTCGTCGCGGGCAAGAAGGCCAAGCGGCTCAACGACCGGATGATCGGCGAGGTGCCGACGAAACACGCGGTCGGGAAGCTGTTAGAGTGGGAGTTCATCGACGGCTTCGATCCGACGCCGCTGGGCCGGGGCGTGACGCGGCACTTCCTCGCGCCCGACGAGGCGTTCTTCATCCTCGACGCGGTCCGGAAGGGGACCGATCCGTACCAGATCGTCGCCGACCTCGAACTGCGCGACGACGAGGAGTGAGACCGGGTCGCCGCGGGGCGAGCGACGCGGCGAGCCGACCGAACGCGACCTGACCGCGCAACGAAACGCTTTACCGGCCGATGCGGGTACGTATGGACGCGGGACCGTGGGTTAGTGGTATACTCCGGGCCTTGGGTGCCCGTGACCCCGGTTCGAATCCGGGCGGTCCCACTCTGCTGCTGCGAGCGATACCGCGAGCAGCAGCAGTGGCAGCTGATTCGAAGCAGGGAGCGGAATGAAGTGGAGCGACCGAGGTTCGAATCCGGGCGGTCCCACTTTCGCGGCGCGGACAACACCGAGAGCGGCGGCAGGCGGTGTCCGGAACGGTGCGTCGACGGCTCGATCGAGGCCGACCGGCCCGCCGCCTTTCGAAATCCTTTTGTCTCGATTCGGCGTTAGTCCGAGTGCGAGCCGCCTTAGCTCAGACTGGGAGAGCACTCGACTGAAGATCGAGCTGTCCCCCGTTCAAATCGGGGAGGCGGCATATTTCGAGACGGTGAGCGGAGCGAACCGTCGAGAAAACGACGCCGAGCCGATTTGAGCACGGAAGTCGCAGCGCGCGAACGGAGTGAGCGCGATCGTCTTCCGGAGTTCAAATCGGGGAGGCGGCATTTTCTTCCGAAGCCTTCTGATGAGCTTCGGCCAACGACGAGCTGTCCCCCGTCCCCGCGAGCGACAGCGAGCGAGGAACAGTGAGACGACCGGAGGGAGTCTCACGCGTTTCAAATCGCGGCGGCGACAGGGTTCGGTTCAGCTATCCGCGAGGGCGTCGATTCGGCGCCGTCTCGGGCCGAGATCGCCGCGAGGCATCTCACCGATACTGAGGGTGCTCGCCGCCGTACGTAAAGGAGTCGCGCAGGTCTCGAAGGTCCGGGTGATCCGCTTGCAGCCGCCGGCGTGCCGTTTCGCCGAGTTCGTCCACGGTGGTGGCGCGGTACACCGCCTCGCGGATCCGCATCCACTCCTCGTGGCGGTAGAAGCAGACGGTCGGCACCGAATCGAGGTCGAGGAGCTTCGCGATCGAGAGGCGGTGTGAGCCGTCGACGAACAGCGGCTCCCCGTCGCGCGCGATATCGATCGCGATCTCGTCCCCGATCGCCTGTGGAAACCGTTTCGTTTCGATCCCACTCGTTACGCGTTCCCGCTGTGTGTCGTAGCCGGTCTCCGAGATCTCTTCGTAGAGTTCGTCGTACTTCGTCCAGTACTCGAGAATCTCCTCGCGATCCTCGCCGGCCCTGCTCGTCCCACCGTTCTCGACCTTGTCGATCTTCCGGGCGAGGAACTCCGTCTCCCCCCACGGGACGCCGTCGACGAAGTGGGCACGGAACGCCGCAAACTCCAGTCGATCCTCGAACGACGGCGGGTGATGATACTCATCGGAGGGACGGTCCCAGTCGCCATCTGCGACGCGGCCGCACAGCCGCCATCCTCCCCGCCAGGGGGGATATTCCCGGTTCGAGTGACGGACGATGTCGTCCGGATCGACCCACAGGACCCGAAACGGATCGGTCGGGACGTCGTACCCGTCGACGTCCCGGACCTCGCGCCGGCGGTAGTACCGGGACGCGAGCGTCCAGTACGTCTCCGGTGAGCACGCCCGGAGACAGACTCGTTCGGCCGTCCGCTCGGCAGTTCGGATCGCCAGAGACACCAGGGATCGCGGGCCCTCCTTGCGCAGTCGCCTCCACGCTGCTTGCCAGTTCGATCCCATCTGTCGCGCTAGCCTACTACACCGGGTTTGAAAATCTTGGTCACCGCCCGGGAGCGGACGACCGAACTGTGGCATCGCGAGCTGCGATCGATAGCCGCGTTGCGAGCCTGAGGGCCGGAACCGGCGTTATCTCGGCCGCCACCGCGGAGACTGTAGCGGGACGGGTCGACCGGTCGGGGCGGTACAGGGTGTGAGACGGCACCCGCGACGTGGAGACGTGGAGTGCCGGCGACTCGACGGCGGAGACCAGCCGGGTGGGACGGTCGTACTCGGAGGCGTACCGGATGCGACAGGAACGACGGCTGGATCACCATCGTGACGGCCTCGATCCGACGACGTGACGAACACGTTCAGCGAGCGGCGGATCGTCGCCTGACCGCCTGCCGGTTCGGCGCTTCGAGACGGGTTCTGTGCCGGATTCGCCCGGGTGCGGCACCGTAGCTCGGGCGGGGAGCGCATTCGACTGAAGGTCGAGCTGTCCCCCGCGAGCGCAGCGAGCGGGGAAAAACCGAGAACCGCCGCATCGCGTGGCGGTCACGCGACGGCGCTATCGACTACCGCCTGCCGCGGGACGGGAAGCTCTCCAGCGCCTCGACCGCCGCGTCCTCGGTGCAGTAGAACGCCACGAAGCTGATCGCGAACTTCCCGTCGTTCGCGGTTTCGACCGTGACGCTCCCGTCGATCTCCTCGAAGGACTGCACTTCCAGCTCCCGGCCGCTCTTGACCAGGACGTAGAGCTCGCAGTACTCCGTGTCGAAGGAGGCGGTCATCGGCTCGAACGCCTCGCCTTCCTTGCTCTCGTAGGAGCCGGCGGTGTACGCGACGTTGTCGTCGGCGTCCCCCTCCGGGACGAAGTCATACGCGATGCACTCGCCGGTGTCGGGATCGGTCTCGACGCAGGCGAACTCGTACTTCGCGAGCTGGCCGTCGACGGAGCAGTCGACGCACTCCTCGCAGACCTCGCTGATGAGCGCTTCCAGCTCCGAACCCAGGTTCGACGCGTCCTGGACAGCGACGAAGTCGTCGGTGCTGCTGGCGATCTCGTCCCGGAGATAGTCGTCGAAGCCGGCGACGTTCTCGCCGACGCCGACGGCGATGACGCGGCGACCGGCGTTCTTGATCGCGGTCGCGGTGGCGGTGGTCTCGGTCAGTTCACCGGGTTCGCCGGCGATGCCGTTCTCGCCGCCGTTCGATCCACCGGTGTAGTCGAACGTTCCGTAGGGGAACGTCGTGTCGTCTGCGGGCGGCGCCGCGCCGTCGCCGACGACGCCGTTCTCGTAGTTCGGCCCGCCGTCCGTGATCAGGACGACGATCTCCTTCCCGCCGCGGCCCTCCTGCTCGAGGATCGCGTTGGAGAAGTCCAGCGCGCCGGGCATGTGCGTCGCGTTCTCTCCGGGCGGGACGTCCGCGGGCACGCCGGCCTGAACCGCCGAGACGTTGCCCGCGGTCGCGAAGTCCAGGAGGTTCCCGGGACCGTACTCGAACGCGGCGGGCGCGTCGCCGAACGTGACGAGACCCAGCTGGACGTCGGCCGGGACGACGCCGAGGAAGCTGTCCACGCCGCTCTGGATGTCGCCCCAGGTGCCGGCGGACCGTATCGAGCCCGAATAGTCGAGCGCGACGACGACGTCGACCTCGCCGCCACAGGTCTCGATGAGGTGCTCGTCGGCGGCGGCGATCCCGGTGAAGAACGGCAGACCGGATCCCCCGACCGCGAGCGCGCCGGCCGCGCCCGTCGTGCGGAGGACGCTGCGCCGCGAGATGGGAACGGTCCGGCTCGATTCGTTGTTTCTATTTGTTGTCATTAGATGCCGATCTACTGTGTAACTCGGCTGCAAACTCGGCGCGGAGATCACTCGAATACGCGTGTCACCGTCGAATTAGATCGCTCCGAGAGCGGCAAGGGACAGTAGTCAGCCACGTATAAGTCCCGTGATAATATAGGTATGATCCGACGACCGGGTTCGCCCGGTCGCGCTCCGAAAAGCCGTGAAACCGCTATGCTCGGCTCCGGTAGGGAGTAGATAACGGTCGCCGGCGACGTGCGGCGAGTGCAAACCGAAGGGTCGGCGATATGCTGCGCCCGCGAGCGGAGCGAACCGTCGAGAAAGCGACGTCGTTCGAAGCCGGGCGAACCCTCATTAGCCGGCCGTCGCTACCTGTTCGGATGACGGGTGACGCCGACACCGACCCCGACGGCTCCGTCGACTCGACTGGTCCGCTCGCGCGACGGAAGCGGTCTCTCCGCCGCGTGATGGGCGCGAACTACGTCGCGGCCGGCGCGGCGCATTTCCTCACGCCGGAGTCGTTTGCTCGGGCCGTTCCGCCCGAATTTCCGCGCCCACGGGCGCTGGTGTACCTCTCCGGAGTCGCGGAGATCGCCCTCGGATTCGGGGTGCAGTTCGACCGGACGCGACGCGCGTCGGCGTGGGGAATCGTCGCGCTGCTGGTCGCCGTCTTCCCGGCGAACGTATACGTGGCGACCGACGACGTGGCGACCGAGTTCGTCCCCGACCGGCTCGCGGACGTAGCGCGGGCGGCCGCGTGGGCGCGGCTTCCGTTCCAAGCCGTGCTCGTGCTGTGGGCGTGGTGGCACACGCTCCCGGATTCCGGGACCGGAAGCGACGCGGAAGTCGAGACGGGGCGGTGACGGAACGGTGAGCTAGGCGCCGGGGCGGAGCGGCGCCGCGCAGCGCCGGCAGTAGTTGAACTCCGACTCGTTGGCCGCGCCGCACTGGGGGCACGTCGCGCCGGGGTCGCCGCGGTCGGTCGGGTAGCCGTCCGGCCCCGCCGCCTCGCGGTCGTCGGAGGTGGCCGGCGGTCCCCGCCCGTACTCCTCGTCTTCCGTGTACTTCTCCACCTCGCCGGCCCGCCGACGCCGCCGTCGATCGCGCCCCTCGCGGACGATCCCGCGGAGCACGCGGATCCCGAGCCCCAGCGCGACGAGCAGCAGCGCCCCCGCGACCGCGAGGTAGACCGGGCCGGCGTCGATCATGCGAGCCCTACGGACCGGAGGCTTAGGTATTGTGGGGTGTTCGCACGGGACACGATTGACGGCGGCTCCGGGAGCGACGCCTCAGTAGCGCAGCGTGGCGTCGAGGATGCCGGCGGTCTGGCCGACACCGACGACGGCGAGCCCGACCGCGGTCCACGTCGCCGACGGCGCGACCGCGACCGCGACCGCGCCGGCGACGCAGCAGGCGACGCCGGCGTCGTAGACCCGGGCGCCCGCCTCAACGCGGCGTCCGGTGTACGCGAACCCGGCCGCGGGAAGGAGCGCCCAACCGTACAACGAGAGCGCAAGCAGGGCGTCCGGCGGGACCTCGGGACCGCCGAGCGCGAGGAACCCCGCGACGCCCGCGAGCGTCACGGGCGTGCCCGCTAAGATTACGAGCTTCCACGCCCGGAGCACGCCGGTCGCCATGTCGCGCCACGAGGCGACGACGAAGGCGACGAGCAGGGCGCTCATGACGACGTGGGCGACGAACAGCGCGCGCGTCGAGACGACGCCGAGCGTCGTCGCCGCCGCGACGACCCAGGCGGCGGGAACGAGCAGCGCCGGCCCGTTCTCCCTGAGCGACCGGAACACGACGGACCGATCGCGACGGGCGACAATAAACGTCCCTCCGGCGACGACTGAAATCGGAGAACCGACGGATCGGCCGGTGAGAAGGGACAGTTTTCGTCGGACGGTCACCGAACGCCTCGATAAGACTCCACAACGAAAACAATCGTCCGGCACAAGCCGTGGTAACTGTACACTCGCAATCCTTATCCCCGAACGGGGCGTCCGTTAGGATGCAATGGCGACCGGAAAGGTTGATTTCTTCAACGACACTGGCGGCTACGGATTTATTGAGACTGACGACGCTGACGACGACGTGTTCTTCCACATGGAAGACGTCGAAGGGCCGGACCTCGAAGAGGGCCAGGAGCTCGAGTTCGACATCGAGTCCTCGCCCAAGGGGCCGCGCGCGTCCAACGTCGTTCGGCAGTAAGCCGATCCGATAAGGTGGGTCGGTCCGGCTGACGCCGAACGCGACTCTGACACGCGACAACGAGACTTTTGCCCGCCTCCGGACTCACGTCCGACGCGGGTTCTTATCACGACACCGAGCGTCGCCGCCGCCGATCGGTCCGGCCGGCGACGACGAGCGGCGGCGCCGAGGTAGCGTCGAGGTATCGGCGTAAAACGAGCGAGACGGCCGAATCAGATGTGCTGGCCGAAGAGCCCGCGGCCCTTCGTCACCTCGACGTCGCCCTCGACCTTCGTCTGACAGGCGAGGCGGACGTCGTGGCTGGGGTGGTGCGGCGGGAACCAGAGGCGGGCCTTCTCCTTCTTGCCGGGCTCGCTCACCTCGCCGTCGACCTGGACCGCACAGGAGCCGCACGACCCCGCGCCCCGGCAGTTGAGCTGTTTCATCTTGCCGTTGTACACGGAGAGACCGGCCTCCGCCAACACGTCGCGCAACACGGCGCCCTTCTCGCACTCGATCTCCTCTCCCTGGTAAGATACGGTCGGCATAGACGATCGAAGGTACGGGACCGATCCACAAAGAGTCTGGGTACCGCGGTCGGGCGACGGCGGCCCCCGAGCCGTCGCCCGCGCGACCGACGCGCGGCCGGGACGGGCGTGCGCCGGGCGTCAGACGCCGGACGGGGCGTTTTTTACCCTCGGCACCGCAGGACGGACATAATGGGACTCAGGTGTCTGCTCGGGCACGACTTCGACGAGCCCGAACTACGGCGCGAGCGCGAGGAGGACGGGAACGAGGTCGTCACGACAGTCACCGAGGTGAAGACCTGCGCTCGCTGCGGTGAGACGCAGGTCGTGAGCGAGAACACCGAGGTCACGACGATGGAGCAACTGACCGACGAGGCCGCCGCGGGCGCCGAAACGGCGGAGACCGACCCGACCGCGACCACGCCGAACGCCGACGACGACCGCGGTCCGACGGACGGAGTCGGCCCGGACGCCGTCCCGACGGGCGCCGCGCCGACGGACGAGGGAGCGGACGGGGCCGCCCCGACCGTCGACGCGACCGACGACGTCGACGACGCCGTGATCATCGACGACGAGCCGACCGCGGCGGCCGACGACCTTCCCGAAGGCGACGCCACGGACGCAGACGACGGGCCCGCTGACGCGGACGACGAGGGCGCCGCGGCGGACGACGCCGACGCCCCCGACGACGACGGCGCGGAGCTCCTCGAGTCGGGGCCGGACGACGATGCGGGCTCGCTCGGCGGCGGCGAGGAGTACGCGGAGTACCCCGAGGTCGAGACCGCGGAGTCGCCGGGAGACGACGAGCGGGACGCGGCGACGGACGACGGGGTGATCCTCGACGAGGAGGAGGAGCCGGCGGCCGACCGCGAGCGCGGGGCGTGGCCGGAGGTCGACGAGGCGGACGAGCCGGAGACGTCGGCGACGGCGTGGCCCGAGCAGCGCGGGGAGGACGAGGGGTTCAGCGCTGAGATCGGCGACGGCGACGCGGGCGGCGTCGAGTTCGGCGGCGGCCTCACCCCCGAGGCGACCGAGCCGGCCGCGGAGGACGGAGACGCGGAGTACGTCGAGGCCCCGGATCGGGACGCCGACGAGGTCGACGGGACGGTCGAACCGCGGGACGACGAGGCGGAGCCGGCCGACGCGGGGTCGGGGATCACCCGCGCCGAGACCCCCGACCTGCAGACGTCGACCTCCGAGACGCCGACGGAGTACCACTGCCCCGAGTGCGGGATGACCCGCGACGCGGACGGAAACTCGATGCGCGCGGGCGACATCTGTCCCGAGTGCAAGCGCGGCTACGTCACCGAGCGCCCGGTCTGATCGGCCGACGGGATCGCTCAACGGGCTGGAGACCCCGTGACGAAACTGGTTTACGCCCCCCTGTCGAACGGTCGCGGCATGAAGGAGTACAAGATGCGCCGCGGCGAGCATCTGGACGACCGCATGCCCGACCTGAAAGGCTCCGTCGAGGAGTACTTCGGCGAGATCTCCGGCACGGAGGAGTGGCAGGGCCACGAGCTGTACGTCGTCGAGGACCCCGACAACCCCGTCTTCGAGCGGATAGTGGCCGGCGCCGCCGAGTACGGGAGTAAGAAGGACAAGCTCGCGGTCCACTTCGAGGAGCGTCCCGCGGAGGACGTCATCGCCGAGGGGAACGCCGACGCCGCCGCCGACGCGGTCGACGCGAAGAACGAGTTCCTGCTGGAGGCGACGGGCCGCGACGCGAAATCCCGCCGCGACTCGCTGAAGCGCGAGGTCGAGGACGACGCGCCCGACTACTGAGCCGGACCCCGACCGCCGACGCTATTTGTACGAGCGGTCGTCCTCGCGGGCGACCGCGCCGCTCCCGTCGATCTCGGTCACCGAGCAGTTGCCGGCCGAAAGCTCCGTGAGCGACCGCGCGACCGAGAGCTCGCGGCGCTCGCCGACGACGAGCCGGATCGGGTTCACGTGGGTGACGGCCACCACGGTCCCCTCGCGGGCGCGCAGGTCCGCGGCCGCGTCGAGCACTCGATCGCGGACGGCGAGCCAGCTCTCGCCACTCTCCGGGGCGCGCTCGGCCGCCGCCCGCCCGCTCTCCAGCAGGTCGAAGTCGGGGAAGCGCTCGAAGAAGTCGTCGGACGGGAGCCCCTGGAAGACGCCGAAGTCGCGCTCGCGGAGCCGCGGGTCGGTCTCCACGTCGACGCCGGCCGCCGCGGCGATGGGCTCGGCGGTCTCGACGGTCCGCGCGAGGTCCGAGGCGACGACCGCGTCGATCGCGTGACGTTCGGCGATGGCGTCGGCGACCGTCGCGGCCTCCTCGCGCCCACGGTCGGAGAGCCCGACGGGCGCCCACCCCTGGATCCGGCCCGCCTCGTTCCACTCGGTCGTCCCGTGTCTGACGAACAGCGTGCTCACGGTCGAGCGTCGGGAGCGCGCGGCAAGGAGGTTTCGCCGGGAAGCGGATGAGACGAGAGGCGAGCGCCCCCGACCGACGACAGGCTATTGGCGACCGGCCGGGAAGGGAGACCGAATGCGACAGGACCCGATCCCGCCCGCGGTCGCCGACCGGCTGTCGACCGCGGCCCGTCGCCTGCGGGCGGCCCGCCGGAGCGCGCTCGACCGCGTCGCCGTCGCGGAGACGGAGTGGGAGTACGCGGGCCGGACGTGGTCGTGGCCGGCGGGCGAGGAGATGACCTACTTCCGCGAGCTCGCACCGGGGGAGTGCGAGGTCCTCGACGGGCTGCGAGCCGACCTCGACGCGCTCGCCGAGGGCGACGGAGCGCGGTCGGAGCCGGCGGCTGAGATCCTCGGGGTTGGGACGGGCCGCGTCGCCATCGCGGTCCCCGCGTCGGTCCGCGAGGGGGTGACCGAGCGCGAGAACGCGGAGGCGACCGCCGGCGGCCCCCTCGTCGCGAAGCTGGCGCGGTACGGTCCCTCGGCGGAGATGGGCGACGGGCGCCCGCAGAACCGCCGGGAGCGCCGGATCTGGTCGGCGGTCGAGTCGCACCCGTTCCTCCCCGTCCTCGACGGCGACGCCGACGGCGACTGGATCGTCATGCCGCGGGCGGAGGTCCCCCCGGACGAGTCGGTCCGCGAGGAGGCGCTCGACCGCGTCCGGCGGGCGCTGATGCCGCACCGCGAACGGTTCCACTTCGACGAGCTCAAGCCGGAGAACGTCGGCGCGTACCGCGGCCGGTACTGGATCGTCGACTACGGCCGCCCGGCCGGCGAGCCGCTGTTCGTCGATCCGCCGGCGGAGTCGGAGGCGCGCGAGGCGGAGCCGACCGGAACGGAGCCCGAGAGCGACGCAGACGGGAGCGAGAACCGTCAGGATCGATCGTAGGAAAATTAATTCAAAACTGAGTTAAAACTCCGACAGGCTTATCCCGGCCGACGGCGAAAGGGAAGTATGAGCATAGAAACAGTGCTACTGGCGGTCGGTACCGAAGACGAGAAGCGAACCGAGCAGCTCGCGAAGGAGGCCATCGCGGTCGCCGAGCCCGCGGGCGCGGAGGTCGTGTTGACCCACGTGTTCACCGACGAGGAGTTCGACGGGGTCCGCTCGAAGCTGGGCGTGAACCCGGAGAGCGAGGGGTCGACGCCGGACGCGGTCGCCGAGCGACACACGACGATGCGAGCGCTCGCGAGGGCGCTCGGCGACGCGGGCGTCGCCTACTCGATCCGCGGCGCGGTCGGCGACCACGCGAACGAGGTCGTCGAGGCGGCCTCGGCCGTCGGGGCCGACCGCGTGGTGGTCGGCGGGCGGAGCCGGTCGCCGACCGGGAAGGCCGTCTTCGGCAGCGTCGCCCAGGACGTCATCCTCTCGGCCCCGTGCCCGGTGACCTTCGTGCGGGAAGTCGCCGCCTGAGTGAGCGTCGTTCCTCCGCGCGACGATCGGGGCGGATCACCGCCACCGTCGCGCTCCGGTCGCGGCGAATCGTCTCGGAAGCGTCCCGCTTAAGTGACATCGGTCCGCGCTTCTAGCCGATGTACTACGTGGGCGTCGACCTCGGGGCGACGAACGTCCGGGCGGTCGTCGGCGACGGCACGGCGGCGATCCTCGGATCGGACGAGCAGGGGACCCCCCGCGGTCCGAACGGGATCGCCGTGACCGAGGCCGTGCTGAGCGTCGTCCGGGGCGCGTGCGCGGCCGCCGAGATCGACCCGACCGAGGTCGTCGCGGCCGGGATCGGCTCGATCGGCCCCCTCGACCTCGCGGCCGGGGTCGTCCAGGGGCCGGCGAACCTCCCGGACACCGTCGAGCGCATCCCGCTCGTCGGGCCCGTCTCGCAGCTGCTCGGCACCGACGAGGTCCACCTCCACAACGACACCGTCGCCGGCGTCATCGGCGAGCGGTTCCACGCCGAGCGCAACCCCGACGACATGGTGTACCTCACGATCTCCTCGGGGATCGGCGCGGGGGTCGCCGTCGACGGCAACGTGCTCTCGGGGTGGGACGGCAACGCCGGCGAGGTCGGTCACATGACCGTCGACCCGCACGGCTTCATGACCTGCGGGTGCGGTCTCGACGGCCACTGGGAGGGGTACTGCTCCGGCAACAACATCCCGAAGTACGCCCGCGAGCTCCACGCGGAGGACCCGATCGAGACCTCGCTCCCCGTCGAGGACCCGGACTTCTCCGCGGTCGACGTGTTCGAGGCGGCGGGCGAGGACGTCTTCGCCGACCACGTGATCGACCAAGTGGCCCACTGGAACGCCATGGGCGTCGCCAACGTGATCCACGCGTACGCCCCGCTCGTCGTGAGCGTCGGCGGCGCGGTCGCGCTCAACAACCCCGAGCGGGTGCTGGACCCGATCCGCGAGAAGCTCTCCGACATGGTGTTCATCAACGTCCCGGAGGTCCGGCTCACGGACCTCGGCGACGAGGTCGTCGTGAAGGGAGCGCTCGCGAGCGCGCTCACCGGCGGCACGGGCGACCGGTCAAAGGTCGAGTCGCCGCCGGGGTGAGGGTTCGAACCGAGCCGCCGTCAGTCCTCGAACTCCGTGAGCTCCGGCTCGACGTCCGGGTCGACCGCGTCCCGCGTCTCTAGGTACGCGTCCCGGTAGCGCCGGATCTTCCGGAGGAGGACGTAGCCGAACGCCCCCTGAAAGAGGAGGACGAAGAGGAACAGCGCCGGGAGCCGCGGGATGGGCGTGAGCGCGGGGATCACCGAGGTGACCGGACCGACGAGGGTGTTGTACAGCCCGTGGATCGCGGCGGCGATGACGAGCCCCTTCACGACGATCGGGCCGCTGTTCTCCGGGTTGAACTTCGCGAGGCCGAGGTAGTAGCCCGCGAACGCGGAGTAGACGACGTGGCCCGGCCCCGCGAGCGCGCGCAGGGCCGCGATCCCGTCGCCCGCGCCGAGGACGGCGAGCCCGAGGGTCAGCTCCGACATCTCGACGGTCCGGGCGATGTACACGAGGTTCTCGATGACGGCGAAGCCGAGGCCGGCGATCGCCCCGTACACCGCGCCGTCGACGACGGCGTCGAACCGGTCGTCGGTGTACGCGTACAGCCGGACGGCGAGCAGCTTCACCGTCTCTTCCACGGGGCCGACGATGACGAAGAAGAAGAGGACGAGCCCGGGGAACCCGAGCGGCGAGAAGAGGGGCTGTGCGTAGCTGTTGAGCAGCGCGGCGAACGTCGCCGTGAGGATCGACAGCAGGAACGTCGCAACCAGCAGCGAGAGCGGCTCCGCGGTCGTGACGTCCGAGACGTACACGTACGCGGCGAGGCCGAACGCCGGGACCGCCGAGAGCCCGACGAGCATCGCGACCGCGGGGTCGAAGACGAGGCCGAGGCCGAACGACCCGAGGATGGCGAGCAGCGCGAGGAGGGCGACGAGCACGACCAGCGCCTTCGCGGACCGTGTGATGAGCCAGTGCAGCGCGACCGAGAGCCCGTCGAGTGACGTGCGCTCCTCCCACGTGGCGACGTCGTAGAGGTCGCGGTCGTCGTCGGAGCGCGACTTGACCGGGTCCGACCGGGATGGCATACGCCCCGATTCGGCCCGGGGTGACTTAAGCCGTGGCCGGACCGTCCCGGTCGAACGACCGGCCCGGGAGGTCGGACGGGCGTCGCCGCCGACGCCGGCGCGCCCCGCGCCGAGGCGATGGAGTTGAAACCGCGGCGCCCGAAGGGGCGGTATGCACTTCGACCGACGGACTCAGCGAGCGCTCCGCGAGGCGGGGCTCGACGCGGACGCGATCGCCGACGCCTCCGACCGCGTCGCCGAGCTGGTCGCCGAGGACGCCGACCGGCTGCGGGACTTTTTCGCCGACGACGGCCCGTACCACTCCGACATGGAGCTGGCCCACAGCACGAGCGAGACCCAGGAACATCCGACCGCTGACGTCGACCTGTTCACCCACGGGAGCGACCTCCGCGGCTACCTCTCGCTCGACGGGTGGGGCGTCCCGGTCGAGGGCGGGCGGGTGTTGCGGACGGCCGAACGCGACGACGGGGACGAACGGCCCGTCCTCGTCGAGCTCTCGCTCGGCGGGACGATCCACGACCGGGTGCGCTTCGCGCGCGACCCGGAGGAGCTGTGACCGCCGCCGTCCGCGTCCGGGGCATCTACGCCACGGCGCTGACGCGACTCCTGCTCGACGCGGGCCGCGAGGTCGTCGACGCGTCGCCGCCGATCCGCCGGCGCTTCGACGAGGCGTTCGGGGACGAGCCGCCGGACGTCCGGATCGAGACGACGGCGGACCGGCAGGGCGTCGGCGTCCACGGCGACCCCGAGGCGGTCGGATCGCTCCGCGAGCGCCTGGGCGGCGTGGGGCTCGACGCGCTGGCGTGGACCGACCCGACGCCGCCCGGAACCGTCCTCGACGGCGAGGTGACCGAGACGCTCGGCGGCGGGGCGGTGGTGCGGCTCCGCGTCGGCGCGGGAGCCGACGACAGCGAGGGGAGCGACGCGGCGACCGCCGAGGGGTACCTCCCGTACGGGAGCGTCGACGACCGGGTCGAGACCGGCGATCCGGTCCGAGTGCGCGTCGACGAGTCCGCGGCGCCGTGGACGGACCGCCGCCCCGAGCTCGGCGGGTCGCTGCGCGCCGGCGGGGGGCTCGTCGCGCTCGAACCGGGCTCGGGCACCCGCGTCGACGTCCGGAACGACGAGGCCGCTCGGGAGCTGGCGGGGATGCTCGATCTCCTCGGGCTGGAGCCGCCGGACGGGTGGCGGGCGGTCTGGAAGCCGCCCGCGGTCGACGCCGGGACCGAGGCGCTGGAGGCCGGGCTGGAGCGCGCCGTCGCGGCCGCCGAGGGGCTCGACGACGCGGTCGACGCCGCCGGCGGGATCGGCGTCCTCGACGACGCGGCGCTCGTCCGCGACGAGCCGGTGGCGTCGCCGAACGCGGGCGCCTGGGTGTGGTTCGGTCGCGAGAGCCGGTTCGCGCTCGACGACCGGCGCCGCGAGGCGACGGCGACGATGCCGGGCCACCACCGGGTGAAGGCGGGGTCGGCCGACGCCTCGGCCGGCGTCGACCTCGCGGAGGCCCTCTGTGACCCCGACCCGGACGCCGCGTTCCCGTTCGGTGTCGTGACCGACGCGTTCGGGCCGAGCGAGGGCGAGGCGATCCGGATCGACCACGGGAAGCCCGACGGCCGGCTGTTCGCGCTCGGCGAGGCGACGGTGACGGGGGTCGACGCCGACGGTTCGGTCGCGGTCGAGCGCGAGATGACCGGCGGCGGCACCTACGACGGGCTCGGCACCCCGCGCGAGGCGGGCGACGTGGCCGAGACGAGCCTGAAGGAGGGTCGGTGGTGGTATCCGACCACCTACCGCGGGCGCGACGGGACGGTGCGGGGCACCTACGTCAACGTCTGTACCCCGGTCGAGGTGTTCCCGGGCGCCGCGCGCTACGTGGACCTCCACATCGACGTGGTGAAGCGTCCGGACGGCACGGTCGAGCGCGTCGACGACGACGAGCTTCGGGACGCGGAGGCGGCCGGCGACGTGCCGGCGCCGCTGGCGGAGAAGGCGCGGAGCGTCGCGTCCGCGCTGGAGAACGCGCTGTAACGAGGGCGGGAGACGCCGCCCGGACGGAGCGTCGGAACGAGAGCCGAGAAGGGAGTGCGGCCGGGGAGCGGAACCCCCCGGCCCGGCGCCTCAGAAGTGGTTCGCGGACTCGGTCTCGTGTTTCAGCTCGCCGCCGCGGCCGCCCTCGACCGTGGAGGCGCCCTGATCGCCGGAAGAGGCGGTTCGGACCGTCACGTTGTCAACCTCGTCGAAGTCCATGATCAGGTCGCGGCGGATGTTGTCGGCCGTGATGTTCGAGATGCCGCAGCCGGAGCAGGTGCCGCCGAGCTCGACGACGACCTCGCCGGTCTCGGGGTCCGCCTCGCGCACGACGCTCGTACCGCCGTGCATCTGGATGATCGGCATCTGGCCGACCATCCACTCTTCGACTCGGTCCGCGAGGCTCTCGTCGCTCATTGTCGAGGGTTAGCACCCGAGCCTATGGAAGCTTGCGGTTTCCGAGCCTCCCGAACTAACGAAACGAACTGTGTCACCGTCGATCCGGCGGAAACGGCACGGAGAAACCGGTATCGGTTACTCGCGGCTCACTCCTCGGAGTCGTCGACGCGCTCCGACTCGCTCGGGAGGCGGGTCGGGTCGGCGGGGTCGTCGCCGTGCATGGAGTCGTCGCGTTCGAGGAGGTAGAGGAGCGGCCCGAGCGCGACCAACACGAGCACGCCGGGGAGCGGCGCATCGGGGACGAGCAGGAAGGTGATCAGAGCGGCGCCGGAGGTGACGACGACGAGGGCGGCCCACAGCGCGGGCGAGCCGAGGTCGACGCCGACGCGGGCCGCGTCGCGGTAGACGAGCGCGGCCGCGACTGCGACGAGGAGCGCGGCGACGCCGCCGAGGACCGTGGTGACTGCCATACCGATCGTTCGGTCGAGACGCGAAAAAGGGTGTCGCGAGCGGGCGGCGAGCGCGTGAAAATCGGAAGCGGAGCGGAAGCAGAGCGGAAGCGGAGCGGAAGCAGAGCGGAAGCGGAGCGGAAGCAGAGCGGAAGCGGAGCGGAAGCAGAGCGGAAGCGAAGTGGAAGCGAAGCGACGACCGCAGCGCGCGCGGCGGACTACGGCGCCTCGCCCGTCTCGATGCTGAAGGAGTCGCGGGGGTACGCGACGCAGGTCAGGGTGTAGCCGTCGTCGAGCTCGGCCTCCTCGAGCATCTGCTGGTTGTCGTGCTCGACGAAGTCCTCGGAGGGGCCGTCGGTGATGTGCCCGGCACAGGAGACGCACTGGCCCTGCCGGCAGGCGTACGGGAGGTCCCACCCCTGGTCTTCGCCCTGTTCGAGGATGGGCTGGTCGTTCGAGAGCTCGACCGTCTCGCCCTGCTTGACGAACTCGACCTCGAAGTGCTCGACCTCCTCCACGTCGGCGGGGCCGGCGCTGGCCGCGCTGCCGTCCTCCAGTTCGCCCTCCTCGCCCTCGGCGCCGCCCGCGGGGATGGCGCCGCCGCCACCGCCGCCGCCGATGGCGCGGTTCCCGGGCTCCGGGAAGTCGGTCTCGGGGACCGCGGACGCGCGGCGTTCGAGGACCTCGTCCGAGATGTCGGTCGTGGGCTCCCATCCCGTTCCCTTCAGACTGCTGACGAAGAGGACGGTCAGCGTCGCGAGCGCTCCGAGAACGATCGCGGGCGCGTTCGCGACGTTCGCAATGAGCGGGTTGAGCATACGAACCGATATGGAGAGGTGGCATAAGGCCGTTTTGATCGGTCCAACCGCGTGAGAGCACCGCGGGCAGGGGGCGAGAGAGTGCGCCGGGGCCGGGACCGCGCGGCGGAAGCGGCGACTGGCGTCGCGCGCCACGCCGCGGAACGGACCATTTATCGGCCGAGCGGTCGACTGGGCGCCCATGGAAGTGAAATCGCGGCACCACCTCCGGAGCGACGACATCGCGGCGATCCGCGAGGCGGTCGCCGACCACCTCGGCGTCGACATCGACGGCGACACGTTCGAGTTCGTCGAGTTCGTGGACGCGAGCTACGAGCTGGTCTTAGTCGACGGCGAGCCGGCCGTCTTCTACGTCGACGACGACGAGCCGTTCCTCACCGTTCGGGGCGCGAACGATTACGAGCCGGAGACCGGGATCGTCACAGTCGACGCGGGCGCGATCTCGTTCGTCTCCGACGGCGCCGACGTGATGCGCCCCGGCATCGTCGAGGCCGACCCGGAGATCCGCGAGGGCGACCTCGTCGTGATCGCCGAGGAGACCCACGAGAAGGTGCTGGCGGTCGGACGCGCGATGGTCGACGGCGACGAGATGGTCGGCGACAGCGGGAAGGTCGTCGAATCGATCCACCACGTCGGCGACGAGCTGTACGAGTTTTCGGCGTAAGCGGGCGGGATTCGATTATAAATAACGAGAAGGGTCGCGACGCCTTTTTATAAATAGACGAGTGCGGTGGCGCGCGCCTTCGAGTGGCCGATAGGCCACGAGGAGCGCGTGCGAGGGACGCGGCGACCGAAGGGAGCCGCGAGGCTGGGGAGGCGTGAGGTGCGGTTGCTGTGCGGTCGGGTGGGATTTCAAAGGGGCAGTCGCGAGGGCGAAGCACGGCGACGCAAGGACCGCAGGGAACGAGCGAAGCGAGTGACTGAGGACCGCAGCGAGCCGCGCGAGTCCTCGCGGCTGGGGCTTTGGAGGAGTCCGCTGACGATCCGCAGTCAACCATGTATCGCCGAGCGGCTGGGGCTTTGGAGGACATCACTGTCGATCAGCCGGACACCGATTAGAAACGATCGGCCCGAGCCCCGACCTCGCACCCCTCAGGGTCGCGATCGCTCCGCGTCTTTTAATCGCCTCGCCCGCGAGACCCACGGTAATGACCGCGATCCGGGTGCTGAGCTACAACGTCCGCTACGCCAACCGGGGCGACCACCACGACGCCTGGCACGACCGCCGCGACGCGGTCGCGCGGCTCGTCCGCTTCCACCGCCCGGACGTCGCCGCGTTTCAGGAGCCGCTGCCCGACCAGCGTCGGGACCTCCGCGAGCGACTCCCGAGCTACGAGTTCGTCGGACGGGGCCGGGGGACGGGCGGCGAGGGAGAGGGGTGTCCGATCGCGGTGCGAGCCGACCGCTGGGAGGTCGCCGACAGCGACACGTTCTGGCTCTCCGAGACCCCCGACCGGCAGTCGGTCGGCTGGGACGCCGCCCACCCGCGGATCGCGACGTGGGCGCGGGTCCGCGCCGTCGGCGGAACCACCGAACTGCTCGTCGTCAACACGCACTTCGACCACGTCAGCGCGGCCGCGCGGCGCGAGTCCGCGCGGCTCCTCCGCGAGCGGCTCCCGGACCTGGCCGCGGGGGACGCCGGCGCGGGAGAGCCCGGCGGATCGCCCCCGGTCGTCCTCGTCGGCGACCTCAACTGCACGCAGGGGTCGGACCCGCACCGGATCCTTCTCGGCGACGACCCGGAGGCGGACGCCGGGGCGTCCGGGACCGGAGGGGACGCTGTCGACGACCTGCTCGCGCTCCGCGACGCCGCCGCGGTCGCCGACCTCCGACACGGCCCGGAGACGAGTCTCACCGACTTCGCGCGGCTGATCGACGGCCGGCGGATCGACCACGCGCTCGTCTCGCCGGGGGTCGACGTCGCGGCGTTCGCCACGCTCGCCGACCGCGACGACCGCGGCCGGTACCCGTCCGACCACCTGCCGATCCTGACGCGACTGTCGCTGTAGGGCGCGGGGATCGGCCTCCGCGAGGGGCTACTCGTCGCCGTCGCCGTCTCCCTCGCCCATCTCGTCGGCGTACTTCTCCAGGGCCGCCTCGTAGCCGCGCTTCGCCGTCTCGTACGTCTCGCGGAGGTCGGCGACCGGCGTCTCGCTCGCGTCGACGCGGAGGTCGTCGTAGTACGGGTCGTCGGTCTCCTCCTCGGTGTTCCGCACGAGGAGCGCCGCGGACTGGACCGCCAGGTCCTCGCGCTTGTCGCCGCCGGCGGCGTGACCCGCCGCGAGCGCGTCGATCAGCCGCTCCGCGAGCGGGGCGTCGCCGTGGGCGTCGGACTCGTAGGCGGCCGCGGTGTCGTCGATCACCTCCTCACCCGTCAGGAGGTTGCCGGCGACGGTGTAGTTCTCGCCGACGACGTGGCCGTACCAGTCGCGGCACTCGTCGCCGGAGAACGCGAACGTCCCGTCGGCGTCGACGCCGTGGAGCTGGCGCTGGGGCTTCCCGTCGTCGGCGTTCAACAGGGACTCCAAGGCGTCGTCGACCGCGAGCCCGTCGCCGAGGTACTCGATCCCCTTCCGCCCGAGCTCGACGTTGACGAGCGACTGCGTCGCCACCGCGCCGTCCGCCGACGCGAACGGGCACAGCGTGCCGACCCCCGGCAGCCGGGTGGTCACCGCCACGCCGTAGCGGATTTGGTCGTCGCCGTCGTCGTCGGTGTACCGCTCGCGGACGCAGATGCTGAACGTCACACCGGTCATGAGGCGGCGAGCGGCAAAAGACCCCGCACCGGGGGCGACGTTTCCGGTTCCCGACCGGGCCGGGAGGGACCCCCGGACGGCCGGATTCGGTCCCGAGCGCGCACACCCCCGTTTTATGACCGCTACACGCTGATTCCGGGGGTTAAGTGGATCGAAATCGCAAGCCGCGGGCGGATCCGTGAACCAGTGTCTCGTGTGAACGGCCGACACACTTATGAGTGAGAATCCCTCCCATACATATAGCCTCGGTTACGGGCGAAACGGCGACCCGCGGCGGGTCCCCTCGACGACAGTGGCGTTCGCGGCTCGATGAGCCGTCGTTCCGGCACGGAGAGCCGCGCGGCCGCGCGGCCCGGTCGTCGGCCCCTCGCCCGGCCGAGAGACGTGATACGATGACAGAACGACACACGCTCGAACGGCTCAGCGAGGAGTACCGGACGAACGTCCCGGACGACCTCCGGGAGCCCCGCCCGTTCGACTGGTACCTCGACGCGCTGTACGAGGAGCCGCGCATCGCGCGGAACGCCCACCAGCGGGTCGCCGACATGTTCGACCACTACGGCACGCGGTACGACGAGGAACGCGGCGTGATGGAGTACTCGCTCGCCGCGGACGACCCCCTCCACGACGGGGAGAACGTCTTCTACGGCCGCGAGGTCCACGAGGCGATCCACGAGTTCGTCAACAAGGTGAAGTCCGGGGCCCGCGGGCTCGGGCCCGAAAAGCGGATCAAGCTTCTGTTGGGCCCCGTCGGCTCCGGGAAGTCGCACTTCGACTGGCTCACCCGCCGGTACTTCGAGGCGTACACGCGCGAGGAGGCCGGTCGGATGTACACCTTCCGCTGGGTCGACCTCTGCTCGGTGATCGACGACCAGGACCCGGGCGACGACGCGGTGCGCTCGCCGATGAACCAGGACCCGCTCGTGCTCCTCCCGCGCCCGCAACGCCAGGCGGTGATCGACGAGATCAACGAGCGGCTCGACGCCCCCTACACCCTCCGGAACGACCAGCATCCGGACCCGGCCTCGGAGTTCTACCTGAACGAGCTGCTCGCGCACTACGACGACGACTTGGAGCGCGTGCTCGACGAGCACGTCGAGATCGTCCGGCTCGTCGCCGACGAGAACCGCCGGGAGTGCATCGAGACGTTCGAGCCGAAAGACAAGAAGAACCAGGACGAGACGGAGCTCACCGGCGACGTCAACTACGCGAAGCTGGCCGTCTACGGCGAGTCCGACCCGCGCGCGTTCGACTACGCCGGCGCGTTCTGTAACGCGAACCGCGGGCTCTTCTCCGGCGAGGAGCTGCTAAAGCTGCAGCGGGAGTTCCTCTACGACTTCCTGCACGCCTCCCAGGAGTCGACGATCAAGCCGAAGAACAACCCCCGGATCGACATCGATCAGGTGATCGTCGGCCGGACGAACATGCCGGAGTACCGCGAGAAGACGGGCGACGAGAAGATGGAGGCGTTCAACGACCGCACGAAGCGGATCGACTACCCCTACGTGCTGGAGTACGACAGCGAGGCGAAGATCTACGAGAAGATGCTCGACAACGCGGACGTGCCGAACGTCCACGTCGAGCCGCACGCCCTGGAGATGGCCGGGCTCTTCGGCGTGCTCACCCGGTTAGAGGAGCCGACGGACGAGACGGTGAGCCTCCTCGACAAGGCGAAGGTGTACAACGGCGAGCTGGAGGACGAGGAGATCGACCGGCGGAAGCTCCGCGAGGACGCCAGCGAGGCGGCCGACGTGAGCGAGGGGATGGACGGCGTCTCCGCCCGGTTCATCGGCGACGAGATCGCCGAGGCGATCATGGACGCCACCCACCGCGAGCGCGGCTACCTCTCGCCTTTGTCCGTCTTCGACCACTTCGAGGCGAACCTCGGCGGGCACGGCTCCATCGCGGCCGACGACCTCGACCGCTACGAGCGCCTCCTCGAGACCGTCCGCGAGGAGTACCGCGAGCGCGCCATCGAGGACGTCCGACACGCGTTAGCGTACGACGTCGACGAGCTCCGCCGGCAGGGCGAGAAGTACATGGACCACGTGATGGCGTACATCGACGACGACACCGTCGACGACGAGCTCACCGGGCGCGAGACGGAGCCCGACGAGACGTTCATGCGGGCGGTCGAAGAGCAGCTCGACGTCCCCTCCGACCGGAAGGACGACTTCCGGCAGGAGGTGTCGAACTGGGTGTCGCGGCGCGCCCGCGAGGGGCGCGGCTTCGACCCGCAGGAGAACGACCGCCTCCGGCGCGCCTTAGAGCGCAAGCTGTGGGAGGACAAGAAGCACAACATCAACTTCTCCGCGCTGGTCTCCGCGACCGACCTCGACGACGAGGAGCGCAGCGCCTGGGTCGACGCCTTAGTCGACCGGGGCTACTCCGAGGACGGCGCGGCGGAGGTGTTAGAGTACGCGGGCGCCGCCGTCGCCCGCTCGGAGATCGAGGACGGCGGGGGCTGAGATGAGCGAGCGCGACCGATCCGACGGCGAGGCGTTCGTCCGGGCGGCCGACGAGGCCCTGCGGGGCGCGTACGACCCGCCGATGAGCCTCGACGAGTACGTCGACCGCGTGTTAGCGAACCCCGTCGCCGCCGCCTCCGGGGCGCGCTACGTCCTCGCGGCGATCGAGTCGGAGGGCACCCGTGAGGTCCGCGAGCGCGGCGAGCGGCTGGAGCGCTACCGCTTCTTCGACGACCCGTTCAACGACGGCGAGCACGCCGTCCTCGGCAACACCGCCGCGCTCAACGCGTTCGTCGACGACCTCCGGGCCGCCGCGGCGGGCCGGGGGAACGACGAGAGCATCGTCTGGATCGACGGCCCCACCGCGACCGGGAAGTCGGAGTTCAAGCGGTGCCTCGTGAACGGGCTCCGCGAGTTCTCGAAGACCGAGGCCGGGCGCCGCTACACCGTCGAGTGGAACGTCACCGGCGCCGGCGGCGGGATCGGCGGAGGCGGGGCGGGCGCCGCGTCGCTCTCGTACGGCGACGGCGGCGACGCCGCCGCGTGGTACCGCAGCCCGGTCCAGGCGCATCCCCTCTCCGTGTTCCCCGAGGACGTCCGGGAGTCGATCGCTGACGCCGTCGACGAGGACGCCTACCCGATCGCGGCCGACGTCGACCTCGACCCGTTCAGCCGCGAGGCGTACGACCACCTGGAGTCGGCGTACCGCGACGAGGGGCGCCGGGACCTGTTCTCGGCGATCACCGACCGCGACCACCTGCGCGTGACGAGCTACGTCATCGACGTCGGCGAGGGGATCGGCGTGCTCCACGCCGAGGACGACGGCACGCCGAAGGAGCGCCTCGTCGGCTCGTGGATGGGCGGGATGCTCCGCGAGCTCGACTCGCGCGGGCGGAAGAACCCGCAGGCGTTCAGCTACGACGGCGTGCTCTCGCAGGGGAACGGCGTCGCCACCGTCGTCGAGGACGCCAGCCAGCACGCCGACCTGCTCCGGCGGCTGCTCAACGTCCCCGACGAGCGCCGCGTGAAGCTCGACAAGGGGATCGGGATGGATCTGGACACCCAGCTGATCGTCATCTCGAACCCCGACCTCGACGCCGAGCTCGACCGCCACGCCGACCGCGAGGGCGCCGACCCGCTGAAGGCGCTGAAGCGTCGGCTCACCCGCCACGAGTTCCGCTACCTGACGAACCGCCGGCTGGAGGCGGAGCTCCTGCGCCGCGAGGTCGGCGGGGTGCGCGGAGTGCCGACCGTCGACGGGGTCGACGAGACGGAGGGCGAGCCGGGGGGCGGGACGGACGAGCGCGGGGAGGGACCCGCGCGCGACCCCGACGACCCCGAACGCGATCCGGCGGACGAGCCCGGCGCCGCGGCCCTGACGATCGACGTCCGCGACGACGACGGGACGGTCACCGAGCGCGAGCTCGCGCCCCACGCGGTCGGGGCGGCGGCGCTGTACGCCGTCGTCACCCGGCTCGACGCGGAGGACCTCCCGGCCGACCTCGGGCTGATCGAGAAGGCGGAGCTGTACGAGACTGGGGAGATTCGACGCGAGGCGGCCGACGGCGACGACGAGCGGCTGACGATCGACGACGTCGACGTCGGCGACGGCGACGGGCGCAACGGGATCCCGGTGACGTACACCCGCGACGTCGTCGCCGACCTGCTGGGGGCGGACGCCGACCGGAGCCATCCCGAGCTGCCGGTCGAGCGCGTCGTCACGCCGACCGACGTGCTCGACGCGATGGCCGAGGGGCTCTCGGCGGCGCCGCTGTTCTCCCGGTCGGAGGTCGCGGAGTTCGAGAGCCGGAAGGCCCCGGTCGCCGAGCGCGTCCGCGAGCGCCAGCGCGCCGACGTGATCGACGCCGCCCTCGCGGAGGCGACCGTCTCGGAGGAGACGGTCGCGGAGTACGTCGAGCACGTGTACGCCTGGGACGCCGACGAGCCGGTGGAGACGGAGCGCGGCCCCGAGGAGCCCGACGCCCTCGCGATGAAGGTGTTCGAGACGGAGACGCTCGGGCGGTTCGACGAGGACGACTACTACGGCACCGACCCGACGCGGGAGGTCGCCGAGTTCCGTCGCGAGCGCGTGATCCGGGCGCTCACCCGGTTCGCGTGGCGGAACCGCGGCGACGAGTTCAGCGTCGAGGACGTTGATCTCCGGGAGATCCCCGAGCTGCGCGAGGTGCTCGACGCGAACGACCTGGCCGACCTGAAGCGGCGCTTCCCCGAGCTCGACCCGGCCGAGTGGGCCGATCCGCCGGCCGACACAGAGACGGCGCGCGTGAAGGCGGCGACGGTCGACCGGCTCGTAGACCGCGGGTACAGCCCCGCGTCGGCCGAGTTGACCAGCCGCGCCGTGATGCGCGACGCCCGCGACGAGTGGGCCGACCTCGCCGCCGACGGCGGGGACGGCGCGAGGCGGCGGGGCGGCCGCGACGGGAACGGGGGTGACGTGGCGTGGGACTGACCGACGACCGCGAGCGCTTCCGCGAGGTCGGCGAGCAGCGGCGCGAGGACCTCGCGGAGTTCATCAGCCACGGCGACCTCGGGCGCTCGGGCCCCGATCGGGTCAGGATTCCGGTGAAGATCGTCGACCTCCCCGAGTTCGAGTACGACAAGCGAGAGGCCGGCGGCGTCGGACAGGCGCAGGGCGGACAGCCGCAGCCAGGCCAGCCGGTCGACCCCGAACCGGACGACGGCGACGAGGAGGGCGACCCCGGCGAGGAGGGCGGCGAGCACGAGTACTACGAGATGGACCCCGAGGAGTTCGCGCGCGAGCTCGACGAGGAGCTCGGGCTCGACCTCGAGCCGAAGGGGAAACGCGTCGTCGAGGAGGTTGAGGGCGACTTCACCGACACCGCGCGCGCCGGCCCGCGCGGGACCCTCGACGTCGACGAGTTCTTCAAGCGCGGCCTGAAGCGCTACCTCGCGACCGACTTCGACGAGGCGTACGTGCGCGAGGGGCTGTTCGTCGCCGGCGCCGACGTCGACGACGTCTTCGCGTGGGCGCGCGACGGGGGCGTCCCCGTCTCGCGGGCGTGGATCGCCGACGCCGCGGCGACCCTCGCCGAGGAGCGCGGCGAGCCCGTGACGGCGCTCGACCGCTGGGAGAGCTTCGACGCGCTCGACGACGAGGTCGACCGCGAGCCCGTGAGCCACCGGATCCGCCGGGAGGGGCTCGACAGCGTCCCCTTCCGCCGGGAGGACGAGCGGTTCCGCCACCCGGAGGTGATAGAGAAGCGCGAGCGCAACGTCGTCGTCGTCAACGTGCGCGACGCCTCCGGCTCGATGCGCGAGACGAAACGCGAGCTGGTCGAGCGGGTGTTCACCCCGATGGACTGGTACCTGACGGGGAAGTACGACGCCGCGGAGTTCCGGTACGTGGTCCACGACGCGGAGGCGTGGGAGGTCGACCGCGGGGAGTTCTTCGGGATCCAGTCCGGCGGCGGCACCCGGATCTCCAGCGCCTACGAGCTGGTCGCGGAGATCTTAGCGGAGTACCCGTTCAGCGAGTGGAACCGCTACGTGTTCGCGGCCGGCGACTCGGAGAACTCCGGCAGCGACACGACCGACTCGGTGATCCCGCTGATGGAGTCGATCGACGCCAACCTCCACGCGTACGTGGAGACCCAGCCCGGCGGCGCCGCGCCGAACGCGCGCCACGCCGACGAGGTGGAGAACGCGCTCGGCGACGCCGACAACGTCGCGGTCGCGCGCGTCGCGGAGCCCGACGACGTCACCGACGCCATCTACGAGATCCTCAGCACCGAGTCGTCGGGGGACGGCGACGCCGCCGGCGGCGGGAGCCCGGACGGCCGAGGGGGTGGGCGCCGATGAGGGACGAGCGCGTCGAGTCGAAGCGCGAGGCGGCGTCGCTCGACGAGCCCGCCGCGGAGGCCCGAGAGCTCGCGGAGCGGCTCGGGTTGGAGCCGTACCCGGTCCGGTACTGGGTCGTCAGCCACGACGAGATGAACGAGCTGATCGCCTACGGCGGCTTCCAGCGGCGCTACCCCCACTGGCGCTGGGGGATGAACTACGAGCGCCAGCGCAAGAAGGACCGCCACGGGCTCGGCAAGGCGTTCGAGATCGTCAACAACGACGACCCGAGCCACGCGTTCCTCCAGGAGTCCAACTCGACGGCCGACCAGAAGGCCGTCATCACCCACGTCGAGGCGCACGCCGACTTCTTCGCGAACAACGGCTGGTTCGGGCTGTACGCCGACCGCGGCGAGGGCGGGCCGAACGCCGCGGCGCGGCTGGAGCGCAACGCCGACCGGATCGCCGCGATCGCCGACCGGCCCGACGTCGACCGCGACGAGGTCGAGCGACTCATCGACGCCGTGAGCGCGTTAGAGGACACGATCGACCAGCACAATCCGGTCGACGCCGCCCGGTCGGTCGCGGAACCGGGGGTCACGGAGGACGTGAACGACCCCGACGACGACCCGCTCGCGGCGGTCGAAGAGCGGATCGCGGAGCTCGACCTCTCCGAGGAGGTGCGCCGCGACGTGTTCGACGACGAGTGGCTCGCGGAGCACGGCGAGGGCGTCGAGCCGGAGGAGCCGCGCCCGGACGTGCTCGCGTTCCTTCGCGACCACGGGAAGCGGTACGACTCCGAGAGCGGGAAGGCGGTCGACCGCGAGCCGTGGGAGACGACCGTCATCGACGCGATCCGCGAGGAGGCGTACTACTTCGCGGGACAGAAGTCGACGAAGGTGATGAACGAGGGGTGGGCGACCTACTGGGAGTCCGTCATGATGGGCGGCGAGGGGTTCGCCGGCCCCGACGAGTTCCTCACGTACGCCGACCACATGGCGCGGGTGCTCGGCTCGCCCGGGCTCAACCCCTACAAGCTCGGCTTCGAGCTGTGGACCCACGTGGAGCTGCGGGCCGCGCGCCGCGACGTCGTCGACCGGCTGCTCCGCGTCGAGGGCGTGACGCCGGAGAACTTCCACTCGCGGATCGACCTCGACGAGGTCGCCGAGGCGCTCGAACCCCATCCCGCGATCGCCGCCGCCGGCCCGGCGGCGCTCGACGAGCTGGCCGAGCTCGCCGCCGACGGCGACCCGCGGGTCGACGCCGAGGCGGTCGACCGGGCTATTTCGGCCCGGGACGAGGAGGGATCGGAGGCCGGTGACGGCGAGGTCGATCCCGGCGCCGGCCCGGACGTCGAGCGGTACCCGTGGAAGCTCCTCACCCGCGAGGGGCTCGCGGAGCGTCACTACGTCCTCTCGCGGCCGGAGCATCGAGGGGCGCTGCGCGACGTCTCGCGGGAGACGCTGACGGAGCGCGCCCGGTACATGTTCGAGGTCGACCGGTACGCGACCGTCGACGAGGCGCTCGCCGACGTCGACCGGACGGCCGGGTGGGACCGAATGCTGGAGATTCGCGAGAGCCACAACGACGTGACGTTCATCGACGCGTTCCTCACGGACGAGTTCGTCCGCGAGGGGAACTACTTCACCTACGAGTACAGCCGGGCGGCCGGGGAGCACCGCGTCGCCAGCGTCGACGCCGACGACGTGCGCCGGAAGCTCCTGCTGCAGTTCACGAACTTCGGGAAGCCGACGGTCGTCGTGCTCGACGGCAACTTCCGGAACCGGGGCGAGCTCCTGCTCGGCCACCGGTTCAACGGCGTCGCGCTCGACGAGGAGTCGGCGAAGGAGACGTTAAAACGCGTCTTCGAACTGTGGGGCCGCCCCGTGAACCTCGCGACGATCCGCGTCGAGTACTCCGACGAGGCGATACGCCGGGCGAAGCGCCGGGGCACCGAGCCGAAGGGCGAGGAGGTCGGCGTGCGCTTCCAGTACGACGGGGGTGAGGTGACCGAACACGACCTCGACCCGGAGGTCCGCGATCGGATCGAGGCCGACGAGGTCGATTACGACACCAAGCCGGACGACTGGCTGGCGTGAGGCGCGGGCTCGCCGATCCCAAAACAGCGCGCCGGTCCTACGACAGCGACGCCACCAGCGCGGCGACGGCCTCCGTCTCCTCCTCGTTGATCCCGTGGCCCATCCCCTCGTAGATCCGCTCGTCGACGTCGGCGCCGAGCGCCTCCAACACCGCGGTCGTCTCGTGGACGCGCTCCTCCGGGATGTGCGGGTCGACGTCGCTGCAGCCGAGGAACGCCGGCGTCCCGCCGAGCGCGTCAGCGGCGTCGACGTCGACCGCGGCGGCGTGGGCGACGTAGTCGTCGACGTCGACCGACTCGCCGATCAGCCCGCCGCTCAGGACCGCGAGCCCGCCGTACCGAGTCGGATTCCGGGCGACGAACTCGCTCGCGAGACAGGCGCCCTGCGAGAACCCGGCGACGAGGACGCGATCGGTCGAGATCCCCGCCTCCGTCGCTGTCTCGACCGCGCGGTCGACGGCGCGGAGCCCGGAGCTCCGGCCCGGCTCGTTGTCCGCGACGGGCGCGAGGAAGGAGTTCGGGTACCAGGTGTTGGCGGCCGCCGGCGGGGCGAGGAGCGCAACGTCGCCGTCGACGGCGATCTCCTCGCCGAAGCCGACGATGCTGCGCGCGGTCGCGCCGCGACCGTGGACGAGGACGACCGCGGCGTCGGCCTCGTCGACCGGCGTCCCGGCCGTCACCAGCGCCTCGTCGGCGTGCGGGTCGTCGCCCGCGTGCGGGGTGCGCCCGCTCATACGCCGACGCCCGCGTCCGCGTCGGGCAGGTCGTGCTTTGTCACCGGGAGGTCGAGCTCCTCTAAGGCGCCCTTCATGTGGCGGTCTTGCGCGAAATCGGCGCCGTCCTCCTCGCGGAGGCGCTGGGCGGTCGCGAGCACCTCGCCCTTGCGGTCGTCCGGGATCTCGTACTTGTCGGCGGAGAGCTCGATGACGAGGCCGTTGTTGTCCTGGGTGTAGATGGAGTGGAAGATCCCCCGGTCGAACACGTTGTACCCCTTGCCGGCCTCCTCGAGCGCTTCCATGATGTCCTCGTACTCGTCGGGCTCGACGCTGAAACAGAGGTGGTGGACCGCGCCGGTGCCGGCGCGCTGGCCGCGGGCCGAGGGGCGGTCGTCGCTCACGAAGAACGTCAGGATGCGGCCGTCTCCGGTGTCGAAGAACAGGTGCGTCTGCGACGGGTCGTCGAGGTTCGGCTGGCGGAGGACGAGGGGCATCCCGAGCAGGTCGCGGTAGAAGGCGATCGTGTCGGCCTCGTTGCTCCCCCAGACCGTGATGTGGTCGGTGCCGCTGGTGTGGAACGGTGCGTCCGGGAGCTCCGTCGTGACCGGAGCCGCGCTTTCGTCGCTCATACCGGTCGTACGAGACGAACACGTATAAAAACGAAAGGGACCGCCGGGTGATCGACTGACATCGGTGTTATCGGCGCGGAACGGTCGAGTCGGTCGGGACGGTCGCAGGCGAAGCGATCGATTTACCTGCCCACCGGCGGACCGACGCCCATGGAGATACTGCTTCACTCCGGACTCGAACACCCGAACACGCTCTGGATCGCCGTCAGCGCGGTCGTCGCATTCATGCTCGGTGTCAGCGTCGGCGCCTATCGGCTGGGAGTGCCGTCCGCGATCCGCGACGCCCTCGACGAGTGACGCGGAGGGAGAACGCGAGGCGAATCAGGAGCGACGCCAGAGCGGCGGGGCGACGCCGATCGTCCTGACGACGTACGGGTAGCCGATCGCGACGGCAATCACCAACACCACCGAGGGGACGAGTCCGATCTCCCCGACGGTCCGCTCGACGAGCGCGAGCACGGCGATCATCAGGAGGAACATCGCGGCCCAGTGCGGGGCGAGTTGTCGGACCTTCTCGGCGGTCGAACTCATGTCCCACACAACGAGCGCGGCGCTTATATCGTATCGGTCGGCCTCTCGATTCACGGACGACGAGGGACGGATCGGGGCGAATGAAAAACGGAGGCGACGAGAAACGTCCGAATCGGAGCGGCGGGCGAGTCCCGATCAGTACCGCGACGGGACGAACGCCGCCCCGAGCAGGAGCAGCGAGGAGAGGAACGCGAGGACCAGCACCCGCGTCAGCCCGTCGTTGTACTGCTGGAACTGGTCGATCTGTGCGACCTGCGCCTCGTATCCCTCGATGTCGCTCGACAGCTGCAGCGTCGAGGCGTCGGGGAAGTGCGCGACGAACTCCGTCTCGCCGATCGTGAGCCTCGAGTGCTGCGTGATCTCGATGCTCTCGGTCTGGGTCGCCTCCCAGACGAGCACCGCCTGCCCCGACGTGACCTCGTCCACGGTCGCGGTCTGGCCGCCGTACTCCAGTGAGTCACCCGTGGCGTACGAGCGCTCCTCGGGGGCCGGGAAGTACTCCTCGGTCGGGACGAGTGTCGACTCGCCGTCCTCGGTGACGACGACGTACTCGCCGTCGTCGCGTTCGACCGTCTCGTTATCCGCCTGCGAGTCGTTCTCGAGGATCGCCTGCCGGTCGAGCACCTCGACGAGCGTGAAGCTGTTCGAGTCGTTCCCCTCGATCTCCACGCGCCACTCCCCATCGTCGACCTGAACCGTCGACTCGTTCGCCCAGGCTTCGGACTGTTCCACCGTGACGTTGCGCTCGATCGTTGCCACGATCGAGGTCGTGGCGCCACCACCGCCACCGTGACCGCCGCCGCCACCGCCCTCCTCGACCTCGGTGATCTCGGCGACGACCCACTCCTGGCCGTCGACCTCGATCGTCTCGTTCTGCGAGACCTCGACATCGGGGTTCTCGAAGCCGATTTCGGGGCTATCGGCCGTCGCGGTGAGGACACCCGCTCCCCCCGCGATCAGCACGAAGAGCGCGACGTACACGGCCACAGCGCGTCGTTGCATGGTTTCAGCATGGGTCACCCCGTGTATAACGGTTACTAAGCCGGCCTCTCGGAGCGGCCGAACCGCGCCACCGCTCCGCCCCGGAGCTACCGGCGAACGACGAGCACGGACAGGTCCGAGAACGGCGTGTCTGACCGCCCGGTGCCGCCGGCGTGGCTCGCGAGGTCACCGACCGTCGTCCGGGTGATCGCCTCGTCGTCGCGGGTGAGCCGCTCGCAGACGAGCGCGACGTCGGACCGCTCGCAGCCGTGGTCGAGCAGATCGCGGGCGACGTCGCCAGGCATCCAGTCGAACGGTCGAGGGAGCACGAGCAGGTGCCGCTCGCCGGCGTCGCGTCGGAGCCGGGAGAGGTCGTCGCCGATGTCGCCGCTCTTGTGGAGCGTGACGAACGTCGCGTCCTCCATCGGCGTGCGGGCCCGGCTCGCCGCGACCTGCAGCGAGGAGACCCCCGGAACGACGCGGAGGTCGATCGAGCCGGCGGTCGCCTCGTCGAGCGCGCGCTCGACCTTCCCGACGAACTGGTAGCCCGAGTGGTTCGGGTCGCCCATCAGCACCGCCGTTCCCCGCTGCCCGTCGGCGACCCGCTCGGCGAACGTCGCCAGCGCGGTCGCCTCGTCGCGGTAGCCGCACGTCAGGCAGTCGGCGTCCGTGCGATCCCGAACGAGGTCGACGACCGTCTCGAAACCGACGATCGCGTCGGCCGTCCCGATCGCCCGCTCCGCCCGCGGAACGAGGTACTCCGGGTTCCCCGGGCCGACGCCGACGGCGTGCACTACGCGTTCATCGTCGCCCGCACACGCGGGCTCAGGTGTCGCCGACGCGTAGTCCGCCGGATCCGGCCCGGCGTCGAGGTCGTACGAGGCGTCGTCGCTCACGGTTCACCCCGCCGGGCGCCGCGGCTCCGCGTTCGATACCTCAACCGGCGGCCCGAGCGCCGCGACGTCCCCTCCGAGGGAGCGGTGCGTCCGGTTCGAGTCAGGTCGTCCACGTGGAACGGGGACGACGCCGACCGCTCTATACGTTCGGCTTGCGGTAGCCTCAGCGAGTTTCGGTGGCGGCGAACGCGGAGGTCGCAACACACCGACCGGACCGCGACGACTGAGCCCGACGCGACCGGCGTCGCCGCGAGGCTCGGCGTTCGTGACGAAATGAAGCCAAGGGCCGGATTTGAACCGGCGTTGGGCGGCTCTGCAGGCCGCTGCGTCTGACCAGACTCTGCCACCTTGGCGCTACTCGAAGGTACCGCTGTCGAGCGTTTAAGCCTAGCGGTCGTATCGCACTTGTCGAGTGCGGTGGCGCGACGAGCGCGTCCCGCTAGCTCGCGCTCGCTGTCGATTGAAAACGGGTGGGGCAATCGCCCCATATGAATGGGCAGGCGGCGAACCGCGGTTCCCAGAGGATCGCTCA